>SCTZ01000071.1 GCA_004297765.1 Chloroflexota bacterium
TGTAGATCGCAACGTCTCGTCCCACCTGGGCCGGCAGCACGGACCGCGCCTCGCTGGTAGGCATGGCAAACTCCGGGATCAGGAGAATGGCCCGCAGATCCTCAGGCATCGGAACCTTGGTCCACAGCAATCCCTGCCCCTCGACGACCGTGACGACGCATCCACCGAAGATGGCCGCTCCCACGTTATCGGGATGGCCTTCCAGCTGGCACGCCAGCATGGCGATCTGGTCCTGGTCCAGCGCATCCCCCAGCAGAGCGTTGGCGGCCACCAGCCCGGCCACCGCGGCGGCCGCGCTGCTGCCCAGTCCACGCGCCACCGGGATGCGGTTGTCGATGGTCAGCGACAACGCAGGAAGCGGTCGGCCCACTCGCTCGAAAACCAGTCGCATGGCCCGCAAGACCAGATTATCCGATGCCGACTGAATCGCCTCCGCCCCCTCACCCGTGACAACGGTCTGGGGGCGATCGGACAACTCCACCGTGAACGTGCTATAGATCTGCAGAGCAATAGCCAGGCAGTCAAACCCGGGACCCAGGTTGGCCGTCGTGGCAGGAACGGTCACACGTACTCTCTCTCGCACTAGGGCCCCCTTTGCAGCATATCAGACAGCCGTCTTAGATCTGCCTCGAAATCCTTCAACTCGGACTGAATCTTTCCGTAGCGCTCTTGAAGAGAACGCGTCAGGTCAATAGCAGCGTTGCTGGCCGAGCCTGAGGGCTGCGGGGGTTGGGCGGAGGGCTGGGGCTGACTCACGCCGGGCGTGGTGGTAATCTCAGTAGCAAAAAGACTGGCTATGGCAGCACTGACGGTCTGCTCCATCACCACACGATTGCCGGCCGCAAGCACGACCCGCTTCATCTCAGGCAAGCTGCTTTGCTCTGCTTGCAGGTAGATGGGCTCCACGTACAGGTTGGATTTCCCGATGGGAATGATGGTCATGTTGCCCCGGATTACCCGTGAACCGGCTTGGTCCCACAGCGACAATTGCTCAGAGATGCGGGTGTCCTGATCGATGCGCGCCTCCACCTGCAATGGTCCGTAGATCAACTTGTCCTTCGAGTACTTCAAGGCCACCAGACGGCCGTAGTTGGCACCATCGCTGCGTGCCGCCAGCCAGGTGATCATGTTGTTCTTGTTGGGTGGCGTATAGGGCAGGATCAGCGCAAACTCCTCGCCGGGTTCGTCCGGCAGACGCAGAATCACGTAGTAGGGCTCGATACTGCGCAACTGGTTGCCCCGCCCGACCTGAGGAATGGTCCAGGCATCCTCTCGATTGTAGAAGACCCGTGCATCCTGCATATGATAGATGCTGTACATACGGGCCTGCACGGAGAACAGATCCTCGGGGTACCGGACGTGGCTCCTGATCTCGGCCGGCATCTGGTCTATCGGAGAGAACAACTGCGGAAAGGCCGCGGCGTAGGTTCGGATGATAGGATCCGTGTCGTCCGCGATGAAGAAGCGGACCGAGCCGTCGTACGCGTCAGTCACCACCTTAACGCTGTTGCGCATATAGTTGACGCGCGCCTGCACGGGTTGCGAGTAAGGATAGTGGTCGCTGTAAGTGTAGGCATCCTGCAGCCAGTAGAGCCTGCCGTCCGCAATGACCAGGTACGGATCGCGGTCGTATAACAGGAACGGCGCGATCTTCTGGGTACGCTCGCGGATGTCTCGATGCATGAGAAGCTTGCTCTGCTGCCCGACGTAGCTGGATAGCATCAGGTTGGCGTCTCCCAGTTGCCACGAGAACAGTAGCCTTGTCAAGTAGCCGTTTAGCTGAATTCCCGAGTCACCCTGATAATCGCTGTAGGCGTTTTCGTCGCCCTTCGGGTAGTCGAACTCCGGCGTGCCAGTGTTGACGACGACGTAGTCGGAGTCCCGCTCCCCGTAGTAGATCTCCGGGCGATCGATCTGCAGCTTTCCTTTCGGCGGAACGTCCTGTACGATCAGGTTCGGCAGCCCTTCGGGAGAAACCGCGTTCACGAGGCTGGCAGCCACTCCGTAGCCATGGGTGTACTTAAGGCGCCGGTTCACCCAGGTCTGGGCTTCGCTGGAGAGACGAGAGGCGTTCATTTCGCGGGCGCTGAGCATGACCTGCCGATACTCTCCATCGATAATGTAGCGATCCACGTCGATGTCGCCGAACTCGTAGTAGGCACGGATGCTTTGAATCTGGTTGTAGGTATCGAGCAACGGATTCGGATCCAGCAGGCGCACATTGTTTACGCTCCCGCGATTAGCCTGCAAGTCCGCCAGCGTCAGCGATTCCTCAGCCGGGTAGGGTTGCTCCGCTATCCGATCCAGCGCGTAGGCGGTGCGCGTCGCCTGGATATGGCTCTCGATGTACGGCTTCTCCTTGTCAAGCTCGCTGGGCTGGACCTCGAACCGCTGCACTATCGACGGGTAGATGCCTCCGCCCAGCACCATCGCCAAGACCAGCAAAGCGCCCCCGGTCAGAGACAGCAGGTGGCCGCGTCGGAATACGTTGGCGACCAGCAGCCCAGCCGCCAGGATCGACACGCCAAACAACAGCAGTAGCATAGGCTGGTTAGCGTGGACGTCGGTGTAGCCGGCCCCGAAGATGGCCCGCCGCTGGGTGAGAAGCAATTCGTATCGACTCAGCCAATAGTGCCAAGCCAGGAGTAGCAATAGAGCAGCCCCCAGCAGCGACAGGTGTGCCTTTACGCCCCGACTGACGGACAACTGAATGTGCACCGTCCCTCCCCGCGCACCAAGCTCCCCCGCGCTAGCAGGCAGTTGAGGCACGATCAGCCGAAGCGTATACACGGCCGCCGTCCCGATGAAGACCAGGGCGACGAGACCGACGAGCCAGGAGTGCAGGAACCGGTAGAACGGAAGAAGGAAGACGTAGAACGACACGTCGCGACCGTATATGGGATCGATGGTCTCAAACGGGATGGCCAGCGCGTAGCGGAGCACGGTGTCCCACTGACCGGAAGCGGCGGCCCCCATGATCACGGCCAGCACCAGCCCCATCAGGATCAGAACGCCCGTGAAAAGACGCTCAGTGGCTCTGCCCTCGATCGAGGCGACGAACTGCCAGAGATTGTGGTCACCGTGGGACAACCTGCGCGCCGTGAAGGTGCTGGCACACCAGACGACGAAGAAGACGATCGCAGCTCCAAAGAAAAGTAGAACCTTGACGATGAGAGTCGTGGCGAGGATGCTCTGCAGACCGACGCTCGCGTACCAGAGCCAATCGGCGTAGATGCCACCGAGCACCAGGGCGACGATGAACAGCACCGCAAGTACCCCGAGTGTTACCAGCCTTGCTCGCACCGATACCGACCTCCGCTCCAGGATGGTAGATTATAGCATCGGCCCCTCGGTAATTCAATACACAAACCTACACGCGAGCAGTGGCATGGTCGGGTGGGCGCCGTTTGTCATCGGATAGGTCCACTGCTACAATTCGATCAAGTGGCGCTATCGGGAATCGTCTCTGTCCGATCGGACCGATCGGTCCGATCCGACTGATCGGACGGATGCGCATCCTTATCAGTAGTAGGGTATCAATCTCTGTTGGAATCAACCGTTGGCTAGCCGCACCAAGGCTATCGTTTCGGCCACCGCCATCTTGATGGTGGCCTTCGTGGCGAGCCGCGTGCTTGGGTTGGCGCGCGATATCGTCATCGCCCACGCCTTCGGCACCAGCGCCGAGCTGGACGCCTATAACGCCGCCTTCCGACTGCCAGACTTCGTCTTCCAGCTTGTGGCCGGTGGAGCCTTCGCCAGCGCGATCATTCCAGTCTTCAGCACCTACGCTACCCGGCGGGGTCCCGAAGAAGCCTGGCGCATCGTCAGCGCTGTGGCCAACGCCGTCGTGCTCGGCGCGCTGCTCATCGCCCTAGCCGCCTTAGTCCTCGCCCCCAGGCTCGTTCCATGGCTGGTCCCGGAGTTCTCCCCCGCGCATCAAAGCTTGGTCGTGAATCTCACGCGCGTGATGCTCATTTCGCCCGTGGCGTTCAGCGTGAGCATCGTAGTCACCAGCGTTCTGAATGCCCGCCAGCATTTCCTCTGGCCGGCCATCGCTCCGATCGTCTACAACCTGTCCACCATCACGGGGGCCTTGCTTGCCACCACCGGATTGGGCATTTATGGATTGGCGGCGGGAGTGGCCGCCGGCTCGGTGTTGCACCTGGCCGTCCAGCTACCAGCCCTGTCGCGCTGCGGCGCGCGCTACAATCTAACGCTGGATCTAGGTCATCCGGGAGTGCGTGAGGTCCTCAGGTTGCTCTTGCCCAGAACCATCGGTCTGACCGCGGCCCAGATCAGCCTTGTGGTCTACACGGCCCTAGCTTCGGGTCTGGCCAGCGGCAGCATCGCCTCCCTCAACTACGCCTGGCTCTTGACTATGATGCCACTGGGTATCTTCGGGATCGCCGTGGCCAACGCCGTCTTTCCCACACTCGCCGAGCAAGTGGCAGAGCACGATCTGGATAGTCTAAGACGGACTGTGCACGGCGCGCTGCGCATGGTCCTGTTTCTCACGATCCCGGCTAGCGTTGGACTGATCACGCTGCGTGTGCCGCTGATCGCCCTGCTGTTCCAGCGAGGCAGCTTCGACCAGCAATCGACGCAGATGACGGCCTGGGCCCTTCTCTTCTTCGCGGCAGGGCTCTTCGCCCATGCTACCCTGGAGGTCGTCACGCGCGCCTTCTATGCGTTGCATGACACGCTCACGCCAGTGACCCTGGCCGTCGTGTCCATGATACTAAACGTCGGCTTGAGCTTTGTGCTGGTGCGCTTTCTGCAACATGGAGGGCTGGCTTTGAGCATGTCCATCGCAACGATGGTCGAGGCAAGCTTCTTGCTAGTGATTCTGTCCCGACGCGTGCCCCAGCTAGTAGACTGGCGTCTCGCAGCGGCCTGCGGCAAGGTCCTGACCGCGGCGGGGGTTATGGGTGGCGTGATCGGCGTACTGGGCTCACGCGGTTTCATCGAACAGACCTCCGAGATGACGCAGTTGGTGGCCGTCGTCGCGGCCGCGATGCTGGGCGGTTTCGTCTATCTGGGGATCGCGCTCGTCTTGAGATCCGATGAGATCGGCGCAGCCTTGCGGGCTCTTGCAAATATCCGGAAAAAGATATAAAATCTGCGACACTCAGCGCCTCACAGGCTGCGAAGGCTGTGCAGGAACGAAACGTGCACACTTGACCTTCGATGCCGAGGTGTTGTATCTTCAAAGAGGTGGGGCATGACCCAATACCAGCCCGAGGAGAAGGCTCGGCTGAAGCGGCAACTTACTGAGCAGGCGATCTCGCTGGCCATGCAGAGCCGCTGGGAAGAGGCCGTCTCCGCCAACCAGACGATTATCGACGTCCACCCATCAGATGTGGACGCGTACAACCGTCTGGGCAAGGCCTACACGGAGCTCGGCCGCTATCCGGACGCCAGTGCCGCTTACGGACGAGCTTTAGAGGTTGATCCGAACAACTCAATCGCCAAGAAGAACCTGACGCGACTCTCTCATCTGAGTCAGACCAGGGCGGAGGCTCCCCTGGCAGAGAAAGTCGACCCCCGGCTGTTCATCGAGGAGATGGGCAAGACGGGCTTCACCGAGTTGCAGCATCCGGCACCCCGGAACGTCATCGCGAAGATGAGCGCTGGCGATCCGGTCTATCTCAAGCCGGTCGGGCCGCAACTGGAGGTGGCGAACGCGCGGGGCGAGTATCTCGGAAGAATCGAGCCGCGCTTGTCGTTACGTCTCCTCAACTTCATGAATCACGGAAATCAATACGCGGCTGGCATCACAAGCTTGGATGACAGTAACATCCGCATCATCATCAAAGAAGTTCACCAAGACCCCAGCATGGCCGGCCGAGTTTCCTTCCCGCCCAGAGGGCCGGAAGGAATCCGCCCCTATATCAAGGACAGCCTCCTGCGCTACGAGCTCGAGGACGAGGAACTCCTCGATGAAGGCGAGTATCCCGAGGGACACTGGGAGGCAGAGCCTGAGCAACTTGGCGAGGAGACCGAACTCTACGAAGAGGAAGGACATCCTCCCGAGAAGCCAGAGGAGTTCGAACTCTAGCGAGTTCCGCAGCCGATCACATCGAGGTCCTCCACCACCAGCGCCCACCAGTGTCGTGGCGACCGGTACGGGCGGTGGGATATCCGAGAGACGCCGGCAGCGGACTGGAACGGCAGGGGCAAGGAGCCGCCCTCGGGTGGCACTGCGGCGAAATGGCGCAAGGGGGCGCCGGCAATCTTGGGTCTCGGGAGCTTCGAAGCAACGACGCCGAAGCCTCTCTTTAGGAGAGGCTTTGCCTATTGTTGGGACGAGGCCTTGAGATACGCACACTAAAAGCGGGAGGACCTCGGTGAACTATTCAGACAAGTACCTGAAGTGTCGTGACTGCGAGGCGGACTTTACTTTCACCGCGGGAGAACAGGAGTTCTACGCCTTGAAGGGTCTGCAGAACGATCCACAGCGCTGCCCGGCGTGCCGAGCGCTGAAGCGGCAGCAGCGCTACGGCGGCGTTCAGCGCGACATGCATCAGGTAGTTTGCTCTGAGTGCGGCGCAAGTGCCCTCGTGCCCTTCAACCCGCGGCAGGATCGGCCGGTCTATTGCAGCCCTTGTTTCGACAAGGTGCGCGCCGCCCGAGCCGAGGCCGAGGCGTAGCCTCTACGGCGGCAACTCGCACACCCAGACAACAACTGAACAGCTACTAGCGAGCCAGAAACATTCTGAGCCGAGCGGTGGGGCTGCCAGCGTCGCCAGCCTTGCACCCGATCATAGTGGTGTGCTCTCGCGTGCCCATAGGTTCATGGCGCCGCCGATAGCATGATCGATCGCTTGCGAACACCCCCGGGTTGGTATTTCTGTGCCCCCCAGAGCCTCATCTGGCCGCCTGGTTCGGGTTGACAAGGACTCCTGTTTAGGCTATCCTAATGGAGTATTCTTGCCCCCCGGAGGTCAGTTCCCCATGGAGATAGGTACCGTCAGACTCGTCAACGTCGAAGACGAGATGAAGGCATCCTACCTGGACTACGCCATGAGCGTGATCGTCTCGCGCGCGCTGCCGGACGTTCGCGACGGGCTAAAGCCAGTCCATAGACGCATCCTGTACGCCATGGACGGCCTGTCGCTGCATTTCGACAGCCCGTACAAGAAAAGCGCGCGTATCGTCGGAGAGGTGCTCGGCAAGTACCATCCCCACGGCGATGCGCCGGTCTACGATGCCATGGTCCGGATGGCTCAGGACTTCTCCATGCGTTACCCTCTCATCGACGGGCAAGGCAACTTCGGCAGCGTAGACAACGATCCACCGGCGGCAATGCGCTACACTGAGGCCCGCATGGCGGCCCTGGCCGAGGAGTTGCTGGCGGACATCGACAAGGACACCGTGGACTTCACGGACAACTTCGATGGCTCGCTGAAGGAGCCGCTGGTCTTGCCGGGCAAAGTGCCCAACCTGCTGGTGAACGGCTCCGCGGGTATCGCCGTGGGCATGGCCACCAACATTCCGCCCCATAATCTGACCGAAGTCTGCAATGGCATCGCCCACCTTATCGAGCATCCTGACGCGACGGTCGAGGATCTCGTAGCAATCGTTCAGGGTCCGGACTTCCCGACCGCGGGGATCATTCTGGGGACCGAGGGCATCAAGAGCGCCTACTCGACCGGTCACGGTCGGATCGTCGTGCGCGCCCGCGCTCACATCGAGGAGATGAGCAAGGGCGGCCGCATGCAGATCATCGTCACCGAGTTGCCATTCCAGGTCAACAAAGCCGGCCTCATCGAGAAGATGGCCGATCTAGTCAAAGAGAAGAAGATCGAGGGAATCAGCGAGCTCCGCGACGAGTCAGACCGCCAGGGAATGCGGATCGTCATCGAGCTGCGCAAAGACTGCAAGCCCAAGCAGGTTCTAAACAACCTGTACAAACATACGGCTATGCAATCGGCCTTTTCCGTCAATATGCTAGCACTGGTAGACGGGGCACCGCGCGTCCTGACGCTGAAGATGGTCCTCCAGCAATACCTGAACCATCGCCGCGAGGTGATCACGCGGCGCACTCAGTTCGAGCTGCAGAAGGCCAAGGACCGCGCGCACATCCTGGAAGGTCTGCGCATCGCGCTGGACAACCTGGACGCCATCATCAGCACCATTCGCAAGTCGCAGACGGCTGAATCGGCGCGCAACAACCTCATGAAAGACTTCAAGCTCACGCAGATCCAGGCCCAGGCTATCCTGGACATGCAGCTACGCCGACTGGCTGCCCTCGAGCGCAAGAAGATCATGGACGAGTACGCGGAGGTGCTCAAGACCATCGCCTACCTCGAGGATCTTCTGGCCAACCCCCAGAAGATCCTGTATCTGATTCGCGATGAGTTGGGCGAACTGAAGGAGAGGTTCGGCGATGCGCGCCGCACCCGCATCCTGAAGGAAGAGCTCACCGACTTCACCGAAGAGGACCTCATCCCCGACCAGGAGATGGTGGTCAGCCTGAGCACGAAGGGCTATATCAAGCGAGTCTCCAGCGATACGTACCGCTCGCAGCGGCGCGGCGGTCGCGGCATTACGGGCGTCGTGACACGCGAGGCGGAGAGTGTGCAGCAACTGCTGGTCACCAGCACCCACAGCAGCATCCTCTTCTTTACCGATCGCGGGCGTGTCTTCCAGTCCAAGTGCCACGAGATCCCGGACTCGTCGCGTCAGGCGAAAGGGCTGCCCCTAATCAACCTGATCGCCCTCGACCAGAACGAGGCGGTCACGGCCATGGTTGCCGTGCGCAACTTCGAGCAAGGGCACTACCTGGTGCTAGCAACCCGGCGCGGCGAGATCAAGAAAACCGCCGTGGACGAGTTCGCCTCTGTCCGCAGCAGCGGCATCATCGCCATGGACCTGGAGGAGGGCGATGCCCTGATCGTCGCTCGCGCCATCCCGGCCAAGGGCGACGTCATCATGGTCACCCAGCAGGGTCAATCCATTCGCTTCCCGGTCGCGGAACTCCGCTCCGCGTCCCGCGCTAGCGGCGGGGTGCGCGGCATTCGTCTGGAAGTGGGCGATCGATTGGTCGCTATGGACGTGGTTGACCCGGAGGCCGATCTGCTGGTGGTCAGCAGCGCCGGCTACGGCAAGCGCACCGCCCTGTCAGAGTACACCCTCCAGGGTCGCGGCGGCGGCGGCATCCGCACGCTAAAGGTCACCCCCAAGACCGGCGATCTGGTGGCTGCGCGTGTGGTCACCGACGCCGACGAGCTCATGATCGTTTCCAGCGAGGGCATCGTCCTACGCACACCGATAGGAAGCATCCAGCGCTACGGTCGATCCAGCCAGGGCGTCAGCCTGATGCGCGTGGAGCAGAACGACCGGGTCGCCTCCATCGCCATCGTCCGAGCCACGGATGGAGATGGTCCGGAGACGAGCACCGACCCAGGCTCCGCCCCCACCAAGGGGCGCCCGAGCGCCGCCGAGAAGTCCCGCGGCAGCGGTCTGGCCATCGATAAGCTCCCGGGCTCTGTGCCCCCCAAGAAAAGTGGGCCATCGGCCACACGGAAGCGCTAGCCGTCGACCGAACGCTTCACTCAATCAACAGCCCCCTTCCCGTCACCTGCTCCGCTCGCCCAGACGAGTCGTCTCTGGCTACAGCGTCTGGTTGCTTCCTGCAGATCGGCTACACGACACCCGGCCTATCCCTGATCGGCCTTCCTGGCAGTCAAGAGAAGAACAACAGCTACTTCGAATGAGCGGACTTGAGCCTGCTACTCCACGACTTCTTCAGAGTATCCAGACCTGGGTACTTTCCAGGCTTGTATGCCCCGCCAGGAACGAACGTTGTTGCTTTCTCACCCTCGGTATTCTTTGCAACAGGCCCCGTTTGTCGCTTAGTTGCAGGACCTCGGATAAGACGAATCTCGCTCCCTTGGATATGTATCGTGCGTGAAGTCGACCGTCGAGTAGTACTCATGGCTGGTTCCTCTTCTGTCTTGGGCACGATAGACATTCATGCTCATTCAAAGTATAGCAGATGCTCAGCCCAGAATAAACCTCCTATCGAGCACGCACACGAAAGCCTGAAATCAATGTCATCCCCACTTCGGACAGCCAGGCATATAGATCATCCAATGAGCGCTCGCTGGGTTCGACTTCGACTCGCGGTCGAAGTCGAAACAGTGTCCCATTGCCTGTGGAAGTTGTTACATAGACTACTCCGAGGGGAATCCCGCCTTCGTGCCAATCAGTGATCGGAGCCGAGATTATCCCTTTCACATTCTGTGGGAGAGGCGCATTGCTCGGGTCCAATCCATAATTATACAGAGAATGGTCAGGCGTCACTCGCACAAGATCGCCGGAGACAAACACGCGTCCAGCAACGCCTGTTGGCTTGTCCGGATCACCTGAGAAAAGCGTAGCGCCCTGGCTGGCAATGTCAGTCCCTCCACCCCGGAATGTTAATTCCAACGTGGCCGCATCCGGCTTCAGCAGGAAAACGCCTATCTCAATAACCTCGGCTGGATCGGACACGGAGAAATCATCTGCTAGGGCCCTGACAGCGTCCGCGAGAAACCAACTGGCCATCTTCTGGCGGTCTGCTCGCCAAGGGTCCACGGACTCGTAACCAAGCTCGGCCCCACGCCTCCACAGATCACCTGGTTGCCCGCCAAAGCTCTCATACCGCAATCTTACGAGGAAGGGTAGAATGCTGTCATAGTCGGGAATCTCAACTATCTCGATTCCATGGCGTTGCCAATACCACGAGCGCGACTCGTTCACCCATGCAGCGCTCGACTTGCGTGTGGTCGCCCTTGTCCTCCATAGTTTCATGTCTTCTTCCGTAATCGATCGCATGAGTGCGAAGTGTCGAGGCTGCAGGCCGGTCTTGTCACATGGCACCGTCGCCAGAACACGACGCAGGTTGGGATCTGCCAGCGACATGCCCAGCACCAGCACCCTATGCTCATCGAAGAGGCGATAAAGCTCACGATTGGTCCAGCCGATCAGGTCCGCTGCAATCGCGTGGTAATCATCTTCCGCGAGTACAACAGTAGCCTGTCCGGGCTTCGGGTTACCGGCAGACCGATCAGGGGGAGCCAGGAACCCATGCAGGTGCGCGACGAGAAGATCGTTGTTGACTTGACGGCGATCGGGATCTAGGGTGCGAACCGGGATACCAGCGCGACGCGCAGCCTCTTCCAACAAATCATCGTAGTTGGTCGTCCACAAGCGACGTGGCCGCTGAGCAAACAGCGCCACCAAATGGCGATGCACGTGGTCTGGGTCCGGCGTGAAAAGGTCTTCTGACCGCCGCTGTCGACTATATAGGGCACTATAGAGTAGTTGCCCTAGCCCTTGGAAAGCCCCGGAGTCCCCTGCCGCGTCAATCCGGCTCCGAAGGTATGAGACGGTTGCCAAGTTGCTGAACCCAAACGCCTGATCGACCAGGCCGGCGTAATTACCTTGCGAAAGACGTCGAGCCACGTCGGACGGATCCCATTCTCGCCAGGCGAGGACCATCCGAGTGATCAACTGGATCCAGTCAGGAAGACCGGCTCGCAGCGAGATACCAGTGCCTACCAGCGGCGCAAGTTCCGCATTCCGGACCACTCTGGCAATTCCTCTTATCTGCCCTACCAGCATGCTTGATAGGAGTGGTGCAGGATTCGCTATCATCCAGATTAGCCTTCTGCCGAAACGTTATTCTGCGGTTAGCTCCCTAGTCGTCGTCAACACGACAAGTGTGGACGTGTGGACTCACCATTTCATCGGGGAATCGTATGGCATCCGGATACTCGGCCAGAGCTCGGTCCAGCCCGGCGAGATCGATGCTGGCAAGGCGAATAAGGACCGGCCTTCTCCCGATGTCCTCCAGCGCGTGCGCGTCTGAGCCCTGCACGCACGCGTACGGCTTGGGATACCCATGCACCTTCCCGGCGTTCCAGGCCGCCTTACGCAGGGGATTCGTGATCTCCAGCGCGGATAAGTGCTCGCTGGCATGGATCGCGCGCTTCCTGCGAAAGTCATAGGTTGACTCCAGAAAGCCACGCGGCGATCGCTCGATGTGCGCAGCGATGGCAAGTCCTCCATGCCTCCGGATCGCCGCCAGCGCCTCGACCGTTCCAAGCCTGGTCTCCACGAACGCTTCCCCTTCGTTGGAGGGCGAGAGCCCAACCTCATTCAGCAGAAGCCGTATCTCCGCCGAGGGCGTCCCCCGATCGAACAGCGCCAGGATGTGACCGCCCGGGGTCGTAATCTCCACCCCAGGAAGCACGACAAGCCCAGTCTGCTCTGCCGCTTGCCGCACACCATCGACCGCCCCCACGCCGTTGTGATCTGTTATCGCGATCAAATCGAGGCCCGCCTCCAGGGCCGCGTCCACGATCTCTGTCGCTTTCACGTGCCGCGCAGCGGGCTCGTAGCAGTTCGAGAGAGGTGTATGCACATGGAGATCGCACTTGCTATATCCGTCTAACATCGTCTCGCCTCGGTCGCGCCCGATCACTCCTGTCGGGCGGTCTTCTTCGGGCTCCGCTTCATCAGGAGCCAGTTCTTGCCCGGGCCGGTCCGGATCAGCGCGTATGAGCCAACGAGCTTCTGACCGTGCAGCTCAAAGGACAGACGATCCTCCCTGCGCTCCTCGAGAGTGAACCGGCCGGCGTCCCATATCTCGACCGTGCCCCCCCCGTACTGGTCAGCCGGGATCGTGCCCGCGAAATCGATGTACTCGACCGGATGGTCCTCTACCTGTACGGCAAGTCGCTTCACCCCTGGCTCGAGCGGAGGACCCTTCGGCACAGCCCAGCTCTTCAACACGCCGTCCATCTCCAGCCGAAAGTCCCAGTGGAGATGGCTGGCATGGTGTTCCTGGACCACAAAGCGGTCTCCACATGTCTCGCCAGGCCGGCCCGCCGGCTCAGGCGTCGCACCGAAATCTCGTTTCCGCTTGTATTCCTCCAGCATGCGCTTACCTCCGACCGTCACGTCGCGTCTCCATGATAATAGACGTATCCACATGCGCTGGTCAAATCGGTCTGCGTTGCTCGCCGACCGCAAGTATGGTATCATTACCCGCCGGTGCCTTGGCGGAACCGGCCGCCCTGGCATGGCGAGAACGCAACGGAGAGCTCGATGAGGATTCTAGTGACAGGCGGCGCAGGTTTCATTGCCTCGGCGATAGCCAGGGCGTATCTGGATCTGGGGCACGAGGTGACCATTCTCGACGATCTCTCGCATGGTAAACGCGAGCGAGTCCCCGCGGGCGCCCGCTTCCTGCACATGGAACTGCTGGATCCTGAGCTAGAGCAGGTCTTTGCCGAGAGCGCTTTCGACCTGGTGAACCATCACGCCGCCCACGTCAGCGTCCGAGAATCCGTGCTCGATCCCGAGCAGGATGCCCGCGTCAATGTCCTGGGCTCCCTCAACATCTTTCGATTGGCGGCCGCCCACCGGGTCCCTCGCGTCATCTACGCGGCCTCCGTGGCCGGCTATGGGGAACCCCAGGAGCTGCCCGTCACCACGGAGCATCCGCTGCGTCCCATGTCGCCCTACGGCATCTCCAAGGCCGCGGCCGAGCAGTACGGTTTCTTCTACGCCCAGACCGCGGGGCTGCGTTTCATCGCGCTGCGCTACGCTAACGTCTACGGTCCCAACGCCGAGGTGGAGGGCGAGGCCGGGGTGGTGACCATCTTCGTCAACAAGCTCTCCCAGGGGCAGGCGCCCACCATCTTTGGGGATGGCGAGCAGACCCGAGACTTCGTCAACGTCCAGGACGTGGTGCGGGCCAACGTTCTGGCCCTGGAGTATCAGGGCAGCGAGTGCTTCAACATCTCGACTTGCACCGAGATCACGGTCAACCAGCTCTTCGCGCTGATGAAAGAGCTGTCCGGCTTCCCCGATGAGGCTCTCTATGCGCCCGAGCTGCCGGGAGAGATTCGTCGCATCTACCTGGACAATAGCAAAGCCAAACGCCTTCTCGGATGGCATCCTACAGTCG
Organism: Chloroflexota bacterium; assembly: GCA_004297765.1. Taxonomy (GTDB): domain Bacteria; phylum Chloroflexota; class Dehalococcoidia; order FW602-bin16; family FW602-bin16; genus FW602-bin16. Next base: position 13,964 of record SCTZ01000071.1, read on the forward strand.
CGCTGCGAGAGGGACTCGCCCAGGTGGTCCAATTGGCTCCCAAGCCAATCCAATCGTCCCATTAGCGTGAGGTGATGCGTGGCCGTTCTGGTCACAGGCGTTGGCTACATAGGCTCTCGCCTGGTCGTGGATCTACTTGAGCACGGACAAGAAGTCGTTGCCATCGATAATCATTTCTCGACCGACGCGATCGCCCTCGAACGTCTCAAGCAGCGCGCAGGGTTTCATTTCGTCCATGGCGATGTCGGCGACCGACAGGTGATCCAGAAGGCCCTGGGATTGCGCCCCATCGAGGCTGTCTTCAGCCTGGCCGCCCAGTCCAGCGGCCACCCCCAGGCGGCGGATCCGCGCTATACCGAGACCACCAATCTTCTAGCACCGCGACTGCTCTTGGATGCGATGCTGGCTTATGGCATAGAGACGATCGTCTTCGCCAGCTCCCTCAGGGTCTACGGTAACGCGCTTCCCAGCACGGTGAACGCCGAGACCCCATATGGGCGCTTCTCCGATCTCTCGCATCTGAGCAAGTGTTATGTCGAGAAGCTCCTGGAGATGTACGCGACGTTGCACGGTCTGCGCTGCCTGTCTCTGCGCCTCGGCGTTGTCCACGGAGTTGCCCCCATCATGAAGACCGACTATCGGTTCATGACAGCGCCCAACAAGTTTTGCCTGCAACTGGTGCGCGGGGAGCCCATTCAGATCTACGCGGCGGGACACGCCACCACCGGCTATATTCACGTTGCCGACGCTTCGGCCGCCATGATGGCGGTCGCGCGGCAATCGGACCTCACAGGATACGCGATTCTGGACGTCTTCACGGAGGTGACGTCGGCACACGCCGTCGCCGCTCAGGTAGCGTGGATCGGCCGCGCTCGTGGGCTGCGCGCCGAGGTCATGGTGGAGGGCGCCTTCCCGGCTGAGGAACCATCGCCCCCCGCGCGTCCTGCCCTTGCCGGTCAGCAGTTGGAAGAGAGAAACCTGATGCGGCACAGCCTGTCAGAGGTTATGAGCTACTATCAATGCGCATCCTCATAACGGGCAGTACCGGGCTCATCGGAAGCCATCTTGCGCCGCGTCTGGTGCGAGAAGGTTATTATGTCATCGGACTCACCAGCAACACCACCGATCGGCAGGTCTCGGAACACCGCGTCTGCGATGTGGCTAGCCCGGAGGCGGTGGAGGCAGCCAGCGGGGCTGACCTGCTCATTCACCTGGGTGGGCTCGCCGACGCTTCGTCCTCCCGAGCGAATCCGGTTCTATACAACCGGATCAACGCCCTGGGTACCCTGCACATGCTGGAAGCGGCCCGCCGTTCGAAGAGCGCGTTCGTGCTGGCTTCGACCCAGCGCATCTTTCGCCCCCAAGCTCAGCCGATCGATGAGGACACACATCCCGCCCCCGTGGATCCGTACGGCTACTCCAAGCTCGTAGCTGAGCAATGGGTGCGCATGTACCGGTCCGAGTACGGCGTGCCAACCATGATCCTGCGCTTCTTCTCCGTCTACGGACCCGGGCAGGAGGTGGCGCCGGGGGCAACCAGCGGTGTGGTGACAATCTTTCTGCGGGCAGCCCTGGCGCAGCGCGACCTGTTTATCAACAACCATATGTGTCGCGACTTCACCTATGCCGGCGACGTGGCGGACGGGATCCGCGCGGCCATCTGCCAGCCGGCCGCGTGGGGAAAGACGTATCACATCGCGACCGGGGTGGCCACCCACCTGCGGGACCTGGCGCTGACTATCAAGGAGATCACCCAATCCCGCTCCCGCATCGTGGTCGCGGGCGAAGATGGTGAGGGCGAGAACTACGTGGCCGATATCTCCCGAGCACGCGATGAGCTCGGGTATCGGGCCGGCATGCCGCTGGCCGATGGAGTGCGACTCTATGCGCAATGGCTCCGGGAACATGGCGCGGGTGCTGCTGAAGGCGCGCCCGACCAAACCCCAGCTTGATGATCGTCTAACCCAAGGGCCCATCGAGGGGCTTGAGTTATATCTGGACGCGATAGACATCTCTGGTCCCGATTGGTGCGAGAATCTCGTCTCATTGGTGCGGAGCTACTCGGTGCCCAGCGAGTTCGCCTGGGTCGTCGAGGGTCCCCTGCGCTCGCTGGACGATAACTTCTTCAACATCGCGCGCAACGCTCAGGCGGATCGAGAGGTCATCCGCCGCGTCTGTCGGATCGGCCAATTGCTCGGCGCCAAAGCGGCGGTGATTCACTGCATCGCACCGGTGCGAGATCCGGCCCTGGTGGACGGACCGGCGCGAGCCGAAGCCTTGAGCCAGGCTGTGGAGTTCCTCCGGTACTACGCCACGGTGTGTCGGGACAGCGGATTGGTCCCAACCGTCGAGAATATCCCGCCCATCGCCCGCATGCGGGAGTCCACCACCATGCACTCCAGTATCGGCATGGAGCCTACCGATCTGATATACTTCGCGGACAATGTGGACGGTCTCCGCCTGACGCTCGACGTGTCCCACGCGCAGTTGTACATCAACGCGGCCCGGGGCGACTCTGACCAGCCGAGCGACCTCCAGCCACTGTTCAGCGTGCTGCGAGCTCGGCGTGTCGCCTCCAACCTGGACGAGTTCATCGACCTGGTGGCGGATCGGGTCTTCGAGGTTCATGTCTCGAACGCAACCGGCGTGTGGGGTGAAGGTCTCCCATACGAGCGGGGTGAGCTGAATCTGGATGCCATCATGGCCCGTCTGCTGCCGCTGGTCCACTACATTGTCACCGAAACGATCGAGCCAAACGCTGACCAGGCGACCCTTATGCGGCAGGCGAGAGAGCGCATTTTGGCCGTTCGCAGCAGACTCTAGAGGAGAAACGGATGCAGGACCACTCGCGACGATTGCCCGTGGCCCCCGAGCAGATCGACCTTCGGGAACTGGTCGGACGTGCGCCACTGGCTTTCGATATATCGTACCTCAAGAAGCACCTGACCGGGCGGAGGATTCTCGTCACGGGGGCAGGCGGGTCGATCGGAGAGAACCTCTCGGAGATGCTCCTCTCGTTCGAGCCCAGCTCGCTGATCCTGGTCGATCACCACGAGCTATCGCTGTTCCAACTGGTGCGCAGACTGTCCAGTCGGTCCTGCCCTACCTCTGTGGAGGCCCTTCTGGCCGACGTCCGCGATCGTGGCAAGCTCGCGCGCATGTTCCAAGAGCATCACCCTGAGGTCGTCTTCCACCTGGCGGCCTACAAGCACGTGCACATCGGCGAGGCCAACTCTGACGAGGTCTTCACCGCCAACGTGCTCGGCACTGTGAACATGGTCGAGGAATCCGTCCGCGCGGGCGTCCAGCGCTTCGTCTACGTTTCGACCGACAAGGCCGTCGATCCGGTCAGCGTCTACGGGGGAACAAAGCGGATCGTCGAGCTGCTGGTGGCCGCCATTAAGCAGGAGAGAACGGCCACAACCTTCTCCATCGTGCGATTGGTCAACACGGTCGGAGCCTCTGGTGGTGTAATCCGGGTCTTCGCCGAGCAGATCGGTCAGAGACAGCCCATCACCGTGACCCATCCGGAGATGACACGCTACTGGATCAGCATGGACGAGGCGATCAAGTTCTTGTCCCTGGCGGCCTGCGTGGACGAGGTGCCTGGTTTGCTGGTTCTGAACATGGGTGAGCCAGTTCGTCTGATGGATGTGGCCGACAAGATGTGGGAACTGGTGGGGGATCCGGAACACCCTTTGAAGATCACCTACGTCGGGTTGCGACCGGGAGAGAGGCTGCACGAGCGTGTTGCAGGCGACACGGAGACGGTGACCGCCACGCCACACCCGGGCGTCCTCGAGGTGCGCGGCAGCGCGCTGGCCCCGATCGGGCTATCGGATCTGCTGGCGCGCATCGCGGAGATAAGCGAGCAGGCCTCCCGCGGCGATCTGACTGAGCTGCGGCGGCGAATCGCGGCACTGGCGGCGCTATGATCGAGCTGAGCCTGGCCCTGGTCTTGCTCGTCTCGCTGGGGCTGGCGCTGGTCCTCACGCCCCTGGCGGGGCGGGTCGGCGTGCGGCTGGGGATAGTCGATAAGCCCAGACGAGGGGAGCTGCAATCCCGCGTCATCCCGCGCTGCGGCGGCTACGCCCTCTTCATCGCTTTTGTGGTCGGCGTTCTTCTGAGCATACCCACCATCCAGCGCTTTCCCGACGAGTACCCGAGGCTGATGGGTTTGCTGCTCGGGGCACTGGTGATCCTTCCGCTGGCCATCATCGACGACTTCAAGCGCCTGGGGCCACGCCCCCAGTTGATCGGTCAGATCGTGGTGGCAAGCGTGCCACTGGCCTTCGGCGTGGCTTTTGACGGACTGGTCAATCCGTTCGGCGGGGTGATCGCGATACCATCTTTATTGGCAGGTCCGCTCACGATCCTCTGGATCGTGGGAATGACCAACACGTTCAACTTTATCGACACAATGGACGGTCTGGCCGCCGGCATTGGCTTGATCGGCTCGGTTGTGCTTTTCGCGATCAGTTTCCAATTCGGGCAGTTCAGCATCTCGGCGCTCCCCCTGGCTCTGGCCGGGGCTACCGCCGGCTTCCTGGTGTTCAACTTCCACCCCGCGCGCATCTTCATGGGCACCTCGGGCTCGATGCTTATCGGTTACGCGCTAGCCGTGCTCGCCATTATCGGCGGCGCCAAGATCGCCACCACGGCTATGGTGCTGGGCATACCCATCGTGGACGTGGCCTTCGTGATTGTCTATCGCCTATCGCGCCGCCGCTCGCCGTTCACAGGCGGCGACTCCGCGCACCTGCCGCACAGGTTGCTGGCTCTTGGTCTGTCTCAGCGAGAAGTGGCGCTGCTGCTGTATGCCCTCTGCCTGGTCTTCGGATTGCTGGCCCTGCTGCTCACCCGGGCTCAGAAGCTCTACGGCTTCGCGGCCCTCGCTCTGGTGATCGTGGCCTTAATCACCTTCGCCGCCACACACAAGGGGATCGCCCCGCAGCGAGACAATCGCCTGCCTTCGCCGGAGAACGGACCAGAGAACAGTTAAGGCGAACCGTGGCAGAGCTAGCTGCCGGCGCCAGCGCCAAGGTTGGCGCACTAGCCGGTAGAGCCATTCCAGCCCCAGATCGCGCATCCACTTTGGCGCACGCGGCACGCGCCCCGAGAAGTAGTCGAACACGCCGCCAACGCCCATAGCGACGGGCGTCCCCAACCGCTCCAAGTTTCTCGCGATCCACAATTCCTGGGCCGGCGCGCCATACGCAACAAGGAGAACATCCACACGTCCGGCTTGTCTGACCCGTGCCACCATCTCCGCGTCCCGGCCCGGATCGGGCGATCCTCCATACGTTCCAGCCACCTGCAGTCCCGGATATTTTGTACTGAGACGCCGCCCTGCTTCCGCGGCAACGCCCTCCGCCGCCCCTAGCAGAAAGAGGCGGTGCCCTTCCAGCGCGCAAAGCTCCGCCAGGCGATCGGCCAGATCCGTACCCCGCACCTGCTCGCGCAGAGGGAAGCCGAAGATTCGCCCAGCTAGCAGGAGCCCTCCACCATCTGGCACGGATAGCGCGGCGGTATTGATCACGTCTCTGAAGCGCGCGTCCTTCTGCGCACTGACGACAAACTCGGTATTCACTGTCACGAGAAGGTGCGGTTTCCCTGAGCGAATAAAACGCCGGGAGAACTCCAGCGCCTCCCCATACGTAACATCGTCCACACGCACGCCCAGGATGGCCAGCGACCGGGGTCGGCTAGTCATGTCAGTGGCTGCGCCCGATTTTGAACACGCGATCTCCGCCCGCGATGCCCTTGGTGGCATTGCAGGTATCTACAACCAGGTTGGCCGTGCGCACGATGTGCCCATAGTCGTAGGCGCTGTGGCCAGCCACTACCAGGACGCAATCGGCCCACGAGAGTCGGTCGTCGTCCAGAGCGACCGACTCCATGACCACTCTCTCTCGGTGAAACGCGTTGCCGCCGACCTCAAAGCTCGAGATATACGGATCGTTGTAGACGACGTCCGCCCGCTGTGCCAGGAGCAACTCGATCACCCGCTCGGCAGCGGAGTTGCGCGCATCGTCGATGTCCTTCTTGAAAGCCACGCCCAGAACTAGGATCTTGGCGTTGCGCAGGGCGCGATCGCGGCTATCTAGAGCCTGGACAACCTTCTCCACCGTGTGGTAGGGCATACTCTGATTGACATCGGCCGCCAGCTCGATGAAGCGCGTGTAGAAGTCGTACTCTCGCGCCTTCCAGGAGAGATAATAGGGATCGACCAGGATGCAATGGCCTCCCACGCCCGGTCCCGGATAGAAAGGCATGAAGCCGAACGGTTTGGTGGAGGCCGCGTCGATGACCTCCCAAATATCGATCTGCATCCGCTCACACAGCTTGGCGAGCTCGTTCACCAACGCGATGTTTACGTTGCGGAAGATATTTTCCAGCAGCTTAGCCATCTCCGCCGTGCTTGGCGAGCTGACACGATGGACCGAAGCTCCCAGGCTTGCCAGCAATTGGGCTGCCAGCTCGGTGCTTTCGTCGGTCAGACCGCCGACGACTTTGGGCGTATTCTCCACGCCGAACTTCCTATCGCCAGGATTGATCCGCTCGGGACAGAAGGCCAGGTGGAAATCCTGCCCGGCCGTCAGCCCGGAGGACTCGAGAATGGGCCGCACGTCCTCCTCGGTCGTTCCAGGGTGCGTGGTGCTCTGCAGGATAACGAGCTGTCCAGCTTTCAGACGCGACGAGATCCCCTTAGCGGCTTGCACGATGAAGGAGATATCGGGCGCCTTGGAGGAGGTGAACGGCGTCGGCACGCAGATGAAGATGATGTCGCGCTCGGCCAACTCATCGTAGTTGGTGCTAGCGCGCAGCTTGCCGCCAGAGACAAGCGCGGCCAGATCGGGCGTATCGACATCGGGAATGTAGCTGATGCCGCGGTTAATGGTATCCACTCTATCGGCATCCACCTCGATCCCGAGCACCGGATATCCGGCCTTCGCAAAGCCAACTGCCAGAGGCAATCCGACGTAACCCAGGCCGACAATGGCCATGCGTGCTGATCTGTCTTTGATCCGATCGATTAGGGCCATGCTGGAGCCTCCCATGCCGCCGAGGAGAGAATAGTCTCCCGGTCTGATTACCTATCGACGGTGAACCCCGTCGCCGTCCTGTCCATTATAGTGGTCCGATCCAGGTAGAGGCAACAAGCAATTGGTCAGGGACGGACTATTCTTCGGAGTGATCCCAGAGGGTGACGAAGGGGAGATTACGGTAGAGCTGCCGGTGATCGAGCCCATAGCCAACAACGTACTCGTCAGGAATCTCGAAGCCCACGTGGTCGATGGACATCTCCACCAGACGGCGCTTCGGTCGGTCCAGCAGCACACAGACGCCCAGACTGGATGGATGTCGCAACAGGAGGTTCTTGCGAATGTAGCGCAGGGTCAGTCCAGTGTCGATGATGTCTTCGACCAACAACACGTGCTTGCCGGCGATGGGATGATCGAGGTCTTTGATGATCCGCACCGCTCCCGACGAGGGCGCCGGCGTTGTGTAGCTGCTGATAGACATGAAGTCGATGGAGACCGGGACGGTGATGGAGCGCAACAGATCGGCGAAGAAAGGTGCGGCCCCACGCAACACGCCCACCATTAGAAAAGGCTGCTTATCTCGATAGGTGGCGGAGATAGCAGCTCCCAACTCCCGCACCCGCGCCTGTATTCGCTCCTCAGAGAGCAGGATGCTAGACATCTAGGACTGCTCCAGACGCACGCCATAGCGAGAAAGGAACTTGCGCACGTCCTTGCTGTAGAATAGCTTGATGCGAACGTTCGGATAGAGCTCGCGCAGCCGGCGTAGCTTGCGGTTCTTTCGCGTCACGAGCTTCTGGCGAAGAGTAGTCAACTCGATATAGAGATCGAACTCCTTGAGGTAGAAGTCCGGGGTAAAATACTCGACTGGGTCGCCCACCTCGTTCCAACGGAGCGGGAAGGAATGAGGCTCGTACTCCCACTCCACCTGGTAGAAATCGAGAACTCTGGCGAATGCCGCCTCACTGATATGAGCGAAGCTCGGCCGTTCCTTCTTGCGGCCGGGCTCGCCTTCGGGCGTCCTCGTCTGCTCTATGTCATCCACCAACAGGCCGAGTCCACGTGGGTGCCAAATTGCGTCCGATGTGCACCGGGCATACATCCAAGCATACCGATCGCACTTCTCCAACGCCTCACGCCGGGCACGAAAGCGCTGCCCCGGCGGAAGACCCACGTACCATATGGTACGACTATAGCACAGGGGAGGAGACCAAATCAAACCAGGACTCCGTCTGGTTTGGCTTGGCAAAAGCGCCCCGGATGATATAATCTCCATGAATTCCCGTCTCGAATCGAGAGGATAGCTACATGGGTCTCTTGTCCGGTCTGGAAGAGATGATCGAGAGCGTGTTCGAGAACGGCGTGGCCTCGCTGATGCGCAGCAGGCTCCAGCCGGTCGAGATCGCCAAGAAGCTGGCCAAGGCAATGGAGAACCACCAGAGCATCGGCGTCGGCAAGACCTACGTACCGAATAACTACGCCGTTCATCTGGGCCCGAGCGACTACGCCGTCTTCGCCCCTGGCAAGGGCGGCTACGAGCGGGATCTCTCGGACTACCTCGTAAACTTCGCTCGCCAGCGGGGCTATGCGCTCAAGAGCCGACCGACAGTGCAGCTCATCGCCGATCAAACGGTGGGCAAGCGTCAGGTGCGCATCTCGGCCCGGCTTCTGGATACCGTCAACGATGCCGAGTTGGATGATCCGCGCGCCACCAACTCGGGCTACACGACGCGACTTAACATCACGTCAGAGCCAATCGCCAAGCCGGCCGCTGCGGCTCCCCTGCCATCCGCCCACCTCGTGATCAACGAGGGCGCGGCCGCTCTGCGTTACCCTATCGACCACATGCCTTTCAGCGTAGGGCGTGCCCTGGACAACGACGTCGTGGTAGATGATCGTCGAGTCTCTCGCCACCACGTGCAGATACGAGAGATGAACCAGAGGTACTTCCTGGTGGATCTGGATAGCACCAACGGCACCTTCGTCAACGGTGAGCGGGTGACGCGCTGCGTGCTGAAGGACAAGGACGTCATCTCTCTGGGGGGCATGCAGGTTGTTCTATCCACGCAGGGACAAGCATGAGCACTGACGTTACCATCCTGGTGCTGCGCATCGCCGTCATCGCCCTCCTGTACTTCCTGATCTTTCAGTTGCTTAGAACCATGCGGCGCGACCTACGGCGCACGGCCCAGCCCACAGCAGCTCATCCGCGCGCAAGCTGGCTGACCGTTGTCGAGCCGGGGCACTCGGATATGATGAGAGGGGACGAGATCCCGCTGGAGACGGTCAACTCCATCGGACGAGCGCCCAGCAACACCATCTGTGTCAACGACGACTTCGTCTCCGCCCAGCACGCGATTCTGAGCTTCCGCCAGAAGCAGTGGTGGCTGGAGGATTTGGGAAGCACTAACGGCTCGTTCGTTAATCGGCATCCGGTTGAGACACCCACCATAGTCGCCCCGGGAGACATGGTCGAGATCGGACGCGTCAAGCTGAAGCTGGGGAAGCAAGATTAGACCTGTATTTCGTATCACCGAGTTCCAACTTCTGCTCACCTCTTGGCTGTTCTTCGGGGTGGGCATTGTACAGATTGCCCTCACCAAAGGGCTCGAGCTGACCACGGCCGGGTTGGCTCCGGCCATCGTCTTCGTCGCCCTGACCTTCGGCGTGCACGCCGCCCTGGCTATTTTTCGCTGCCGCGGGGATCAACTGCTTTTGCCCATCGTGAGCACACTGACCGCCATTGGGCTGGTGGTCATGTACAGGCTGCCGCAGGCCGATTTGGTCTCCCGGCAGACCATCTGGGCCGTGATATCCTACGGCGCCATGCTCGCCACGCTGGCCCTGGTCAAGGACCCTCCCAGACTCCGGCACTATCGCTACATCAGCGCCATCGCGGGGCTGCTCCTGGTGGCCGTGACCTTTGTCATCGGCTCCGCCCCCCCTGGCTCCGACGAGCGACTCTGGATCGTCCTGGGACCGTTCCAGTTTCAGCCCTCCGAGATCCTGAAGATCCTGCTGGTAATCTTCTTTGCAGCCTACCTGGACGAATATCGTGAGCTGATCTCCCGCGGGCGCTACCGCCTGGGGCCTTTCACACTGCCTCCCCTGCCATATCTTCTGCCATTGCTGGGTATGTGGGGCATTTCTCTGCTCCTGCTCTTGATACAAAAGGACCTAGGCGGGGCACTGCTCTTCTTCGGCATCTTTCTGACCATGCTTTACGTAGGTAGCTCCCGCGCCAGTTGGGTATACATTGCTCTGGTGGCTTTCGGGATAGCCGCCACCGCCGCGCATAGAGTCGTGCCGGTGGTACAGCGCCGGGTCGAAGGCTGGGTCGATCCATGGACCCACGCCTCCACGTCAGCCTACCAGGTCGTGCAGGGGCTGATTGCGCTCGCGGCGGGCGGTATCTTCGGCAGCGGTCTCGGCCACGGTCGTCCGACCTCGGTGCCGGCAGTTCACACCGACTTGATCATCGCTGCCATTGGCGAGGAGTTGGGATTACTCGGCAGCTTCGCCGTCCTGATCCTCTATATGCTCCTGATCTACCGCGGCTTCAGAATCGCCGTGGCGGCGGCCAACAGCTTCAACCAGTTGCTTGCCACCGGTCTGACCAGCGTTCTAGCCCTGCAGACCCTCGTCATCCTGGGCGGGTCGGTGCGCCTGCTGCCCCTCACCGGCATCACTCTGCCCCTGGTGAGCTATGGTGGCAGCTCACTACTGGCCAACTTCGTTATTGTCGGCCTATTGTTGCGCATATCCCATGACAATGCGCGCGAGGCGGCACGGGCACAGGGTGGTTCCTGATGCTAGAATAGTGTGGAACCCTGACCCTGTCATGGCGACCAAGTGGTGTATCCGGCCAGTCCATACGCTCTTCGTAGGGGCGCAATTCATTGCGCCCGGCGGGGTAGAGGGGCGCTGGGCGTGATGAATCACACCCCTACGAAGGCGAAAACGACCTATCGGATGAACCACTGAATAGGATGAGAAGATTGTGACTAACAAGACCAAGCGAGATCCTCTACGCGTACTCATGCTGTCCTGGGAGTATCCTCCCCACAATGTGGGCGGACTCGGAAAACACGTCACCGAGCTGGCTCCGGCTCTCGTCAAGCAGGGAGTGGAGGTCCGCATATTGACCCCTCGCTGGGTCGGCGGAATGGGCGAGGAAGTGCTGGTCGACGGCAGCACGATCTATCGCGTGGAACCTCCGCAGGTAGACATGCCGGATTTCTTCACCGGCGCGTGGCGCACGAACCTTTCGCTGGAGCAGAAGGGTAACGAGATATTCGGGCAGAGCGGAACTTTCGACATCATTCACGCCCATGATTGGCTAGTGGCTTTCGCGGCCATCGCCCTGAAGCACGCCCACAAGACCCCGCTGCTTGCCACGATCCACGCCACCGAGTACGGTCGCTCACGTGGCTACCTTGGTGGCGAGATGCAACGGGCCATCCACAACGTGGAGTGGTGGCTGACCTTCGAGGCCTGGCGCGTCATCTGCTGCAGCCAGTTCATGCGGGCCGAGATCAGTCAGACAGTGAACACGCCCTGGGACAAGATCGACATCATTGCAAACGGCGTAGATGCCAGCATCTTCGACGGGGCGAGCGCGGCCGAGTTGCAGGAGTTCCGCAAGAAGTTCGCGTTGCCCAACGAAAAGATCGTGTTTCATGTCGGTCGATTGGTGCAGGAAAAAGGGGTCCACATTCTAGTAGAGTCCATTCCGCATGTTTTGCGCCAGTTTCCCATGGCAAAATTCGTGATCGCCGGAACCGGGGGCATGTTGCCTGAGCTGAAGATACGTGCCGAGCAGCTGGGCGTGTCGAACAAGGTCTTCTTCACGGGCTTCATTCCGGACGAGGATCGCAACCGCCTCTTCCAGGTAGCGGACGTGGCCGTGTTTCCCAGCCTGTACGAGCCATTTGGCATCGTCGCGCTTGAGGCTATGGCAGCCAGGACACCTGTGGTGGTTTCGAGCGTGGGAGGATTCGCCGAGATCGTGCAGAATAACGAGACCGGCATGGTCGTCTACCCGGATAGCGTAGAGTCGCTCACCTGGGGGATAACCCATACGCTGGCACGACCCGACTGGGCCCAGGCCCGAGCCGACAATGCCTATCGCATGGTGCTGCGAGACTACTCCTGGGATGAGATCGCGCGGCGCACGCGCGAGGTGTACGAGCGGATCAGAGACGAGCGCGAGCGGACCGCGTGGTAGATCAAGCTATGAGTGGCGAAATCGCGGTGGTGGATCTCCTCGCACGCAAGCGCGATGGGGGTCAGTTGACCGGTGAAGAGATCAGCTACCTGATCCGGGGCTACCATGATGGCCGCGTTCTGGACTCCCAGATGGCCGCGCTGCTGATGGCCATCAACTGGCGCGGGCTTTCCAGGAGCGAGACCAGCTTCCTGACGCAGGCTCTGGTGGACAGCGGCCGAGCCCTGGATCTACGCCCGGTCGTGCCGATGGCCGCGGACAAGCACAGCACTGGAGGGGTCAGCGACAAGACGACGCTAGTGGTCGCTCCCCTCGTCGCCGCCTGCGGTCTGCCGGTCGCGAAGATGGCAGGGCGTGGTCTGAGCTTCACGGGGGGAACGCTGGACAAGCTGGAATCCTTCCCCGGCCTGCGCGTGGAGCTAACCGAGAGTGAGTTTCTTCACACACTGGAACGCGTGGGACTGGTCATCGGGGGGCAGTCCCCGGATCTGGCCCCCGCGGAGGGCAAGCTGTACGCGTTGCGAAACCTCACAGCGACCGTGCCAAACATCGGGCTAATCGCCAGCAGCATCATGGCCAAGAAGCTTGCCGCCGGAGCCCAGGTCATCGTTCTGGACGTCAAAGCCGGCAGCGGCGCGTTCTGTAAGACAGAGAGCGAGGCAGTGGATTTGGCCAGGCTAATGGTGGAGATCGGACAGAGCGCAGGACGCCAGGTAGCGGCGACCATCTCGCGTATGGACCAGCCGCTAGGGCGCGCTGTTGGCAACACCCTGGAGGTCCAGGAGGCCATCGCCACGTTACGCGGGCATGGTCCGGAGGATGTGTTGGAGCTCTCTCTCCACCTGGCCAGCCAGATGATCCTCCTCTCCGGTCTCTACGCCGACCAGGCCGCGGCGTCGGCACGTCTGCAGCGTGCCCTGGAGGACAGCACCGCACTGGACAAGCTCGCTCAGATGGTGGAGGTCCAGGGCGGCCGAAGCGCCGACGTGTACCACCCCGAGAACCTGGCCTCCGCCCCTTATGTCGAGACGCTTCGCGCCCAGCGCGCCGGATACGTCACGGCCGTCGATGCGCTGAAGGTGGGGGTTGCCTGCCTGACACTGGGTGCCGGCCGCACCAAGAAGGACCAGTCCATCGACCACGCTGCCGGGATAGTGCTGCACGCAAAGCGGGGCAGCTATGTCGGGGTCAGCGATGCGCTGGCGGAGATTCACTGCTCGGACGATAGAAAGCTCGGCCGGGCGCGGGAGTTGCTTGAGGATGCTTTCGCCTGGGGAGAAGAGCCGCCGGGCGAGATCGCGCTGATTGCCTCTGCGACGGTCCTGTAGCTGTTGACCGCGGAGAAGATGCAAGCCCCTACTACCTGGTACTCCTTCTACCCGTTGCCTTCCTTCCCCCAAGAAGCTTGAGGTGGGTGAGGCACTGCCCTGTTGGGAGGAACCTCCAAAGTGTCCCCGACCGGACTGGCCAGTGATCGCTCGAAGAGGGTAAACATGTCCACAAGCCCCTTCGTCTCGAAAGCTCGGTTCCGTCGAACGTCTCGTACAGGACGTAGCACGCCAGTGGCAACAAGCTGTTCTACGGCAGCGTTGGTGGCCGGTATACTGCGCTTGATCAAAACTGCATGGCCTCGATATTACCCAGTACGGCCTCCGCAGTGGAATCCCGCTCCCTGACGGAGGGGAAATCCATTGCACGATCTGCCTCTGCTCGAAGCAACCTGCGAGCGCCTATCTCTAATCCTTCGATCCTTGACGAAGCCACGGCTTCGGCCCGCAATAGAAGCCGGGCCACAGCTTCAAGGCTAGCGGCGATAACATTAGTCAAGCCCGCGCTCTGTATCAAGTTATCGCCCTGCTTCGTCACCTAACCGGCTACCTGAGCTTTGCTTCATACGATTGAGTTCTCGATGCACCGGCCATTCGGCAAATGCGAGATAGAACAATAGAATAATGTTAAGAAGGGGAACAAGCTGCCCTAAACCCAACCATCCAGGGAAACCCGCCCTTGAAAATATTCTCCAATAAGGCACTACTACGATTCCGGCGATGGCTAACATGGCTAACACAATCATCAGTTCAGGTACACCGATCCCAGGCATAGCCTTTCCTCCTTGCTTTATCGGCGGTGTCGCCTACACTACTTTGGCCTATTGGTCATTGGTTCGTCTTGAGCAAGCCGCTATGCGTATGATCAATATCAAGCCAAAGACCACGATCGCAATTGCTACAACAATAATTTTTCAGCGACGGATAGGGATGCTACCGATTACCTCAAATGCCCCGAGGTTTATACCAATTGCCGGCGGTGAAGTCCCATATTCGGCGCTCAGCGCCGCAGGGCCCGGCACAAAACCCCGGGAAATAGGATCGATGCTCGCGCAATTGGTATTACTTGTGCTATTGCACAACGAACTTCTGGACGCGATTGAACAGCATCTCCGTGACGTAGACACTGCCCGCGCCGTCCACCGCTACGCCAGACGGGGCATAATCCTGACCGTCGACGCTGTACGGTGAACCCCACTTGCCCAAAAAGCGGCCATCGGAGCTGAACTTCTGCACGCGAGCGTTACGCATGTCCGCGACTAGCACATTGCCCGCCCCATCCACCGCTATGCCCGCCGGCTCATTGAACTCACCCTCGGCGCTGCCCGAGGCCCCCCACTTGCCCAGGAACTGGCCATCGGAGCCGAATTTCTGTACGCGGCTGTTTCCAGCGTCTACGACAAAGACACTTCCTGCCGCGTCTACCGCTATGCCCACCGGCTCATTGAACTCACCCTCGGCGCTACCCGAGGCCCCCCACTTGCCCAGGAACCGGCCGTCAGAGCTGAACTTCTGGATGCGGTTGTTTCCGCTGTCCGCGACGAAAACGTTGCCAGCCCCGTCCACAGCTATGCCGACCGGCTCAAGGAACTCACCCTCAGCACTGCCCCAGGATCCCCACCCGCCTAGAAACCGACCGTCGGCGCTGAACCTCTGAACGCGACCGTTTCCAAACTCGGCGACCAAGACGTTGCCCGCCCCGTCCACCGCTATTCCCGACGGCATATTGAACTCACCATCGGCGCTGCCTGAGGATCCCCACTTGCTCAAGAAGCGACCATCAGAGCTGAACTTTTGGATGCGAGCGTTCCTGGCGTCCGCAACAAGCACGTTTCCTGCCCGGTCTACCGCTATGCCGTGCGGCTGCTTGAACCAACCATCGGCGCTGCCTCCTCACCCCCACTTGTCCTGAAGACGGCCATCGGAGCTGAACCTCTGGATACGACTGGTTCCAACGTCCGTGACGAAAACGTTGCCAGCTCCGTCCACCGCTATGCCCAAGGGAGTATGTGTCTGACCATCGGCGTCGTTCGGTAATCGCCACTTGTCCTGGAAGCGGCCGTCGGAATTGAACTTCTGGATGCGATTGGTCATGTTGTCCGTGATGAAAACGTTGCCTGCCTCGTCCACCGCTATGCCCCATGGCTCACTGAACTGACCATCGGCTTTGCCCCGTGATCCCCATTTGCCCAAGAAGCGGCCATCGGAGCTGAACTTCTGGACGCGACCGTTTCGCAACTCCCCAACGAGAACATTGCCTTGCCCGTCTACCGCTATTCCCAACGGCATGTCCAAGTCACCGTCGGCACTGCCCCCTGACCCCCACTTGCCTTGGAAGCGGCCATCGGCGCTGAACTTCTGGACGCGGTTGTTTCCACTGTCCGTGACGAAGACGTTGCCCTGCCCGTCCACCGCCACGCCCAGGGGCTCATCGAACTCACCGTCGGCGCCGCCCCTTGATCCCCACTTGCCTAAGAAGCGGCCATCGGCGCTAAACCTCTGGATACGATTGTTCCCGCTGTCCGCGACGAAGACATTGCCTGCCCCATCCACCGCTATGCCCTGCGGAGCGAAGAACTGACCGTCGGCGTTGCCGAGTGATCCCCACTTGCCCAAGAAGCGTCCGTCATAGGCGAACTTCTGGACGCGGTGGTTGCCGTTGTCCGCGACATAGACATTGCCTGCTCCATCCACGGCGACCGCACGGGGAAGGTCCAATCGGCCATCTGGAGCCGGCTTCCACCAAGTTGCTAGATGGTATACTTCCAGCCCGGTGGCCTGCACCCGCTTCCCTTGTTGGCTCGAAGGAAGTGAGGGAACCGCTGTTGGCGAAAGCGCTGTCTTGGAAATTTGCTGGCCGGTAGCCGACGTTGACGTGGCTGAAGCAGCAGAATCTGAAGACTTGTCGAACGACGCAGGCGCGCTAGGTGCAGTGCATGCGCTTGCAGCGCCAAGCAACAGAGCCAATGAGAGAAGCGTGAATAGGTGTGAGACCTCTCGTAACCGATGCCGTCGCATGTCCATCCTCTTTCTTTTCGTTTGCGCCAAGGCGGAATACTGGTAATCTGGCTCAGGCGGTAGGCGGCAGTAGGCAAGGATGCCTCAGGTTCAATCAAGAGTGACAACAACTCTGGATACCTACTTGCTCTCAGACAGCTCGGATCTACTTGACCCTTTCCAGATAAGCCACTTCAACTATGGGCAAACCAGCAACAAATATCGAGCCCTGCGACTTATTGCCGCTCAGGCTTCCTTTGATCAGATATTGATGACTGTCTCCCGAACGGAAGGCTACGCCCCCTGCCTCTTTATCCTCCGCTGGCACCTGCAATTTGACTTCCGGCAGAAGCTCAATGGCGTAGTTCGCTTTTCGACCGTGGAATATCAGGGTTTGACCCAGATTGGTCGGAGTCTTTTGCCCCAGGTCTACCGTACCCGAGAACATTACTTCGACCCACCCTATCTCATCGATAACAGTACCAGCGCCTGCACTTGGTGTGGCAGGCCCATACGTCGGTTTTGGTGTTACTGCCGGTGGCACAGGCGTGGCCGTCGGTGGCACACGCACGGCCGTCCCGAGTGCAGGGAGCTCCTCGATGGAAACCGAGTCGATATGGACGTCTACCATTGGCGAAGAGAGCTCTCCGCCACGGATGGCTTGGACCGGCACGGCAGCGATCTTGTCTACGACGCCCATACTCGCCTGATCCATGACCTTGCCGAAGATGGTGTAGTTCTTCGGCAGTTTGCCTCCCGACATGTCCGCGTGGGTGATAAAGAATTGGGCGCCGTTGGTGTTCGGCCCGGCGTTGGCCATGGCCAGCGTCCCGGCCTCGTAGTCGCGGGTGATCGGCTCGTCTTTGAAGCGATACCCCGGGGTGCCGGTGCCCGTTCCAGTTGGATCGCCCGACTGAATTATGAAGCCTTTGATGACGCGGTGGAACCTAACGCCGTCGTAGTACCCGTCACGGGCCAGGAAGACAAAGTTGTTGACGGTCTGCGGAACCTCACCGGCGAAGAGCTTGATCTTGATGTCGCCCATGTTCGTGCGCAGAGTAGCCGTATAGTCCTTCTTGGGATCGATAGTCACCGCGGGCGGTGCTGAATAGGTCTTCTGCGGTTTGGTCGCCGCTTCAGGCTTGCTTGACGGTGAGGCAGCCGCACTCGCAGACGCGGCGGGTCTGCTCGACAGTGAGGCTGTCCCAATTTCCTGTAGTTTTGCTTTCTGCGATGGCTTCAGCCAGAGATTGACACCAAAGCCGCTGCCAAAAGTCACCTTGATCTTTCCATAGTCTTTTGTGGCAATGAACACCTCTTTCCCCTCCAGCAGCATATCATCCGTGACCAACTCGATTGACTTCCCACGCAGGGCAAGTCGCGTAACTTTTCCTCCCCCAAATTCTGTAACGTTGCCATCCGCGTCCCACCTAACTGCTCCGGCCATACTCGCTTGGGAGTCTATCGGCAACTCGGATGAATCGACCTTCTCGTACTCCTCTTCTGCTAGAGTTGGCATGGGCGCCTCTCCGGCCGTGGATGTCGGCGCAGGGCCGGAAGCCGTGCCTCCACAGCCAGCCGTGATAGCTAGCAACATAATGGTGAGCATGAATGCGAACATCGCTTTCGCCTCTTGCGCCAGTCTAGCCATGACGATCTCCTTTCGGTCGGTACCTGTTCTCCAGCCTATGATGTGGTCGACCGATAGTAAGATTACCCCGTAAGCAGGCAATGTGCCGTGACAAATGCCTTACGAATCTATCACCTGAGAAGATACTTGCTGACCACAAGATAGAGCACCGAATGACAACGTCCGCTTTCATCGAACCCCTTTTCCGCCTTCGTATAGAATGTCGAACCCAAAACGACTGTTGCGGGCAAGCCTATGAACAGTCCCAACACGATCACACCCTCCCAGTAGCTCGTAAGACCAAGGAGTGATGAGAGTAGTCCCAACAGAAATGCACTCGCCACACCACTGGACCAAACAACCTTGTACTCGTCGAACTTCCTGCGATGGTTCCCCAATACGGGTGTAGAACCAATGCCGACAACGAAGCCGATCAGACCGGCAACCGCAGCAATGACGATTACCCTATCAAGATGGCCGCTGTAAAGAGCTTCCAGGAATCCCGCTGCGTCCTTGGGTGAGGCGGCTGGCCGGCCAGGCAGCGATACAATTCCGAGCAAAGCGAGTGCAAGCGGAAAAAGCGCACCGGCCAGGACTCCCAGCACACCAACTTGGATTGCGTTTATCAGCGCCCGAAAGATCCAGGGGCGAACAGGCACACCTTTCAGTTCGGTGGGATTTGACATGTCTTTGCTGCCTCCTTTTCCTACGCCTTTGCGCCAACTACTGATAAGGCTTCGTGTCAGACCGACGATTTGTACCGTCGTGTGCGGGTGGATATTGGCGTGTGCGTTCCCCCCCGTTCGGGCATGTGTCGGACAGTGCCCCATCGTTCCTTCATTGCTTTGCCATCACGACACTGAAGGAAGGACCGAACAGCAAGACAAGGTATCTGTTCCCTTTCTCGTCTGTGAGTAACAGACGCCCTTGCACAATTTGTGGTGAAGCGAGCCAACAATGATTCGGCTGATCTGAATAGCATGCGGAGTCTTGTCTTGATGTATATGTTGACCACGCTGCGTCACGTCACACCCCCGCCATGGCGGTCGTGCACTTACGATTCGTTGCGCTTGTCCCTCAAATGCATCGTTGACCTCTTGGGGTGGTAGGTCGCCGGAATTCTTAACTAGCACCCGGCCTAGCGTTATCTGAACTCATGCGGAATGTTTCCGCAATCGGGCGTACTTTACCGGAAACTTGAGCCGGACCCGAAGCCTGTGCTGGACGGGAAACTTGGGCTTGATGGGATGCTTGGGCTCGACAAGATGTTTGGGCTCGACAAGATGCTCGGGCTGGACGGGATGCTCGGGCTCGACAAGATGCTCGGGCTCGACAAGATGCTCGGGCTCGACAAGATGCTCAAGCTAGACGGGAAACCTGGGCTCGACGAAATGCCAGGGCTCGACGGGAAATCTCGGCTGGATGGGACGCTTGGGCTCGACGGAAAATCTCGGCTAGATGGGATGCTCGGGCTGGATGAAAAACTTGGGCTAGACGGGAAGCTCGGGCTCGACGAGAAACTTGGCGACTGCTGATTGAAGCTGCTTCCGCTGAAGGTCTCGTGTTGGACACTAGAAATGGTGGACTCTCGGCTGATCGTGTCGGTGGCGGGGTCGTACCCATAATTACCCAGGACCCCGGGCGCGGACGAAGAGAACTGTTCGCTAATTCTAACGGTGATGGACGACAGGATGTTCCGGGCCCCGTCTGAGTAATGCTGAAGTGTCTCCGTCGAGAGCGTGTTGGTTGGCTGGTTAAACGGGCCTCTAATGGCTTGCCAGGACTGCACGAGGTGCGGAACCCAATCCCGAAGGGCCTCCGGCTCCGCGCGAAACGTGCCCACCTGGAACGCGTTGTAGCCGAACCGGACCATGTCCACAAGTTGATAGGCCTGGACTGCCTTGCCATAGCCAGCCATCGTCAGCGCTTCCCCAAACACTAACTCGCCGACCTTTGAAGCGGCCGCACGGGTCAGCTCACCTATGTTGATTGGGTCGGTGCTAATGCCGGAGTGGCGCAAACCGTCCCCGATCACTGAGTCCGGACCGTGCCCGGACGGCTGGGCATCGACGTAGTTCTGCACCTCGGAGCCCAGGTCCGTCGGCCCATCCGCTCTGGCGACGCCAAGGCCGACGGCAGACAGGCTCACTGCTACCAACATCGTGGCAACCCACCATACTAACTGCCCGCGGTTCATGCTGCTCCTCCTCTGGGTGGCGATACCTCCCAGTCGGGAGAACCCCGGTGCGGAGAAGCGCGGGTTCCATTGCGGCCCGCATCGGGCTGTCGCCTGCTGTGGAAGGTATCCCATCGTTTTTCTTAATCAATGATACGCGGAACGCAGGCAGTGTGCCGCTTATTTCTTCCTTACGAACCCTACGAATATCCGATCGGCCGTGGGTGTTCGGCGCTACTCGTCACTGGATCAGGTCGAGCATATACCCGTAGCCACGGCGGGTCTTTACGAGGTGCCCGTATGGACCCAATTGGTCACGCAGGCGATGAACCACGCTATCGATTTCTTGCTGACTCACCTCGGGGACTCCTTTGGCATCCTTCGGCCGCTCTGGCCAGATCGCCGTCTTGATCTGCGCGTGGTTGACGACGTGTCCTCTTTGTCGATACAGGCACGCCAGAAGGTCAAAGAGCTTACCGCTGACTTTCAGCGATCGGCCGTCAAGTCGAACCTCCCGGCGGCGTTCGTCCACGCACAAGTCCACCTTCGTGCCGGGCTCGGACCGGATAATCGTGCCGTCTGGCTCGGGTACGGCGCGGAACTCCAACGCAGCCTCGCCGTCGGCCAGGCTGATATGGTCTCCGTTCCGCAGATCATAGGGCACCCCCTTGGCCAGGCGGCTTCCGTTGACGTTGACGCCATTTGCACTGATGTCGGTGAGGGTGTACACGCCATCCTCGTAATCGATGGTCGCGTGCCTGCGAGAGATGCCCTTGCCGCTGAAAGAAACGTCCGGCTGGTGCCCCTCAGTTTCCCGGCCGAGCAACACCTTGCCTACCGGCAGCGGTACCACCTCATCCGCCTGGTAGCCATCGGCTTTCTTCACGATCAGGTAAGCGCGATTTGCCTCCTCCATGTGCGTGTCACCTCCCTCAATTGGCGCTATTCCGTCTTGACGCATAGAGGCTCCCGCGTCGCGGGCGCCTGTCTCAGGTCTTTCCACTCGTATGCACCCCCGCCTGGCTAGCCCGGAGAGGGATCCGCAGCACCGGGCATCGTGCATACATCCTAGCATACGTACGCTGCTCAGTCAACGTTTTCTTTTGCAGCCGATTGACTGGTCACGGGCTGTTGCTGTAATATGCGGGTTGGGTGCCAGGCTTCCATACATCGTCTACGCGGGAGCGGGCGACGTGACATCTGTGGGCGGATAGGATAGGACATCGGGCGGCGCGACCTTGCTGCGAAGACGGCTGGGCACGGAGGTGCGATGAGCGCTGAGCCAGTCAGACTTGCGCTAGGGCTATTGAAAGCGAGGCTGACGGCGTGGCGCCGTCAGTATCCGGTCGTCCTGGCGCTCGCCTTGGCGACGGCGACGGGATTCCTGCTCCCGTCACTCGCCGGGTTGCTGCATAGCCGAGGCATGCCCGTCAGGCTTGACCGTCCTGTCAGTCTGCTGGGTCGCCAGGTCATCCCCGCCGATCTGATCTGTCTCGTCCTGGCGCTGGCGATCTGCGTGGTGATCCTCCGGACGCGGGCGAGCATCCGACGAGACCTTGCGGGAGGGGCACGCCGCCTCCTCGGCGCTCTCCAGAATACGGACAGTCCTCATCAGCTCAGCAGAGGCGCTCCTCCGGACGCGTCCACCCTCGGGGCGGCCATCGCGTGCAGCTTATTCGACCTGACGCTTGTTCTGATAATCCAGGGGATTCTGCGTGTGCCGTTCGTGGCCGTGGTCGCGGCCTACACTCCGAGAGCCTGGGTCGACGGCGGCTTTGTCGCTGTGGTCTGTGCCAGCGTCCTCTTCATGCTCTTCCACCTTTACCGGACGAGCCGTCCGCTAGCGGAATACCTGGTTTGGGTTGGTCTGGACCAAATCGCGCCGACGTCAGGGTACGGCCACGATGATCCTCCGTCCGCGAGTCCTAGGTCGGCGCCACGTCCCGGAGCGACTCCGCAGTCTGCCGAACCGGCCCTCTCCGCGGGCTTCCTACCCGCCCAGCCCGCGGTTCCTACCTTGACGCCTGCTGGACCCCCGACCGACGCTTCCACCGGCGCGACAAGGCCCGCCGCCGTGGCACCGGAACCTGGCACCGAGGAGGATGCCACGCCGATCGTTGCCCCGGCGGCTCCAATGCAAGCTGAAAAGATAGCGGCCCACCTTGAAGGTCGGTCGCTATGGGCCGGTGAGTACGAGATCAAAGAGAAGATTGGACGGGGCGCTATGGCGTTCGTCTACAAGGCCTACGCGCGCTCTCTCGACACCACCGTCGCTGTGAAAGTGTTGTCATCGCGGCTGGCTCAGGAGCCGCCTTTCAAGTCGCGCTTCCACGCCGAGGCGAGGAGGGTTGCTGCGCTCCACCATCCCAACATCATCGAGGTACATCACTTCGGCGAGGAGGATGGCGTTCCGTACATCGCCATGCGCTACGTACCCGGGGGTACCCTGAAGGAGCGGCTGCAGGGGCTCGGTGGGCCGATGGAATTGCGTGCGGCAGCACGCGTTACCGCCCAGGTCGCCTCGGCGCTACAGCATGCCCACGAAGCCGGATGCGTCCATCTCGACGTAAAGCCCGCCAACGTGCTGCTTGGAAACGCCGGCTGGCCGCTCCTCTCGGACTTCGGGATCAGCCGCACGGTCGGCGATGCGCGCGAGGACGATCAGGAGATCGTCGGCACCCCGTACTACTCGTCGCCGGAACAATGCCAGCGACTACCCCTGGATGGCCGTAGTGACCAGTACGCGCTCGCTGTGATGTTCTACGAGTTGGTAACGGGGCAGCCGCCGTTCCGCGGTGAAACGCCCGCCGAGCTTACCGCCCAGCATGTCGGCGCGCCGCCGCTCTGTCCTCGCGAGCTGAACCCGGGCATCCCTGGACCGGTTGAGGAAGCGGTGCTCAGGGCGCTCGAGAAGCGGCCGGAGGACCGCTTTCCGACCGTCGGCGACTTCGGCGCGGCGCTTGTCGAGTCGGTCGAACGCTCGCAAGGCGTGCAGCTCGAGACCAAGCAATCTATCGTGGCCGTGGCACCAAGGCTTATGGCGCTCGTTCTCCTCTCCGTTGTCGCGCCCCTACTTGGCGGTCTGCCCCGCCCGGATCTCCCCTTGTTTCGCGCGTTCACCCTGAACTGGCCGATCAACCTCGCCACCGCCCTATTGCAGGTGGCTCTACTTGCGAGCATCCGCTGGCAACTCATCGGGCTCGGCAGTCGACTGCTCCGCGCGGCGGTGGATGCACTTGACGTCCTCACCCGCGTTCACGTGCGACTCGGCACGGATGCGGAGGGGCCGCTCCACGTCGGTGCTTGGCGCAACCGCCTGGTGGGCTCTGCGGAGAGCATCGTGAACGTCACGTACCTGTTCCTCGTCTATCAGATCGTCGGGCCCTCGCTGGTCAAGACCGCAGCCCTGCTGCTGAACCCAAACGCCGAGACTCTGATCGCCACGGCGGTCGTCGCACTGGTGCTGCTGGTGGCCGTGGCGATCGTAGTCAAGGTCCACCGTGCCAATGGCTCCATCGCCGCCGCGTGCGCCTCCGCCATCTGCTGGGGATTCATCAGCGCGATGCCCATGGTGGAAAAGCGGGTATATGAACAGTTGTCTCTGCAGTGGCTGGCCAAGCTCATCGTTGGCTTGCTCGTGATGGCGATATTCCTGCGCGCGCGGGAGAGGGTGCATGGTGTGGTTCGCGGGTTCGCGATTCCGTTGGCAAATCAGTTGCTCAGAGAGTTGCGATGGGGATATAGCCCAGATCAGGCGGCCGCCCAACGGCAGTGCATTGAGCAGACGTGCGATAGGCTAGTCGACGTGGTGTACTTTATCGTGGGCTACTCCATCATCGCATTGCCGCTCCAGCGGGTGCTGGACCCCCTCATTGGCAGCACGCCGGCCGCGGTCGTGATCGCCGCCGGCGTAGTCATCGTCAGTGGTCTGCTCCTGCGTAGATTGTTCCTCGACGCCGGAGTCGTCGCCACCACGATGGGCGTTCTGATGTGTGCTCAGATGTGGATGGCGCTGCCTTTGTTTGAAGGAAAGCTTGTGGGCGTCTCGTTGAAGTGGGCGCCCTATCTCCTGATCGCTGTCCCCATCCTGGCGATCCTTTTCAGGGAGCGACGGCGTGTGGGGGATGTCGCCCGTGTGGTGGTTGTGCCCGCTGTCGACAACCATCTTGGCATCCTGCTACCCGCGGATAACGAGGCGCAGGCTGAGACCCGACGTAAGCGTCTTGAAGAGGCATCGGACAGATTGGTGGACCTGCTGTATCTTTTCCTCGTGTACGTCGTCATCGTCCGCCCGCTCAGCGGCGCCCTCGCCGGTGCCGCCAATATCGGCTGGTCGCACCTGCTCATCTGGGCCATGTTTGTCCCAGCGGTGGTGTCTGTGGCTGTCAAGTTCGAGCGTCTCATCGCGCCGACGCTCAGGGGCGACCGGCCGGCCCCGCCGATGTTGGTGCGCGTCTCGTCTGTAGATTAGGGGCACTGGCGCAAGCAATCATCGACGTGGACTTACGCTTGCTTCCCACTACCAACACGGAACACTCCCGAGTGGCTGGGAGCCGCAGCATCACGCATGACGTTGATCACACCGCGGATGCCCTCCAGACGGGAGAGCACCTTGCTGAGCTGTCCGATGCCGGTGGTCTCCAGGGTGAGGCTGATCGTGGCAGTGCTGTCGCCGTTCACCACCGTGTTGACGTAGCTCATGTTGACCTTCTCTTCGGAGACCAACGTGCTGATGTCGCGAATCAGCCCGACCCGGTCCCAGGCCTCGATTCTCACCGGCACGGGGTAGAACTGCTTGGTGGTCAGTGACCATTCGACCGGGATCTGACGCTCCTTGTCCGGGGAGTTACGGATGTTGTGACAGTCATGGCGATGCACGGTGACGCCACGCGAGCGTGTGATGTAGCCCACGATGCCATCACCGGGAACTGGGTTGCAGCAGCGAGCCAGTTGGGTCAGCAGATCTCCCACACCCATGACGCGAATGGATGAGGCGGCGCCCTGAGAGCGGGTGACCAGGCTCTCCTGCGTGACCGGCTTCTCCTCCTGAACCGCCAATCGCATGGCGATCTGATGGGTCGTGACCTCGCCGATCCCGATGGCTGCCATGAAATCGTCTACTCGATCATACTTGAAGAGCTTGGCGAGATCGTCCAGAGCCAGATGGTCCAGAGCCAGACGGCGCAGCTCTTTCTCCAACATCTCCCGCCCGCGTTCCACGTTCTCGGCACGCTCCTGTTTGCGGAACCATTGGCGAACCTTCTCTTTGGCGTGCGACGTCTTGACGAAGCCAAGGGCCGGATTGAGCCAGTCCCGGCTGGGCCCACGGGCGCTCTTGGATGTGATGACCTCGACGATGTCGCCGTTCTGAAGCGGGGTGCTGAGCGACACCAGTCGACCGTTCACCTTGGCCCCGATGCAGCGATGGCCGAGATCTGTGTGGACCTTGTACGCGAAGTCCAGAGGCGTCGCGTTGGCCGGCAGGTCTTTGATATCGCCGCGCGGCGTATAGACGAAGACCCAGTCGCGAAAGATGTCCGTCTTAACCGTTTCGACGAACTCGGACGCACCGGTCAAGTCGTTGTGCCACTCCATCAACTGCCGCAGCCAGGCCACCTTCTCCTCGAAGCGCTGGTCTCTGCGATTCGAGCCCTCTTTGTAACGCCAGTGGGCTGCGATGCCGTACTCGGCCAGGCGGTGCATGTCGTACGTCCGAATCTGGATCTCCAGCGGCTTACCGCCTGGACCGATGACCGAGGTATGCAGCGACTGGTACATGCTTTCTTTCGGCGTGGCGATGTAGTCGTCGAACTGGCCCGGGATCGGATGCCACAGGTTATGAATGACGCCGAGCACGCTATAGCAGTCGGGCACCGAGGGTACCAGTATCCGGACAGCCAGAAGATCGTATATCTGGCTGAAGTCGCGGCCGACCAGCGCATAGCGCTGCATCTTCTTGTGAATGCTGAAGATATGCTTGGGACGCCCGGAGACCTCGGCCTTGACCCCGGCGTTCTCCAACTCTGTCTCTAGGATGCGAATCACCTGATTGACGTACCGCTCACGCGACGTGCGCCGGCTGGCCAGCAGATGCGCGATCTCCTTGTACCTTTCCGGCTCCATGTGCCGGAAGGACAGATCCTCCAACTGCCATTTGATCTGCCAGATACCCAGGCGATGGGCCAGGGGAGCGTAGATCTCCATCGTCTCCCGGGCGATAGTCTGACGCTTGCGCGCGTCGTGCGCGGCGAGTGTGCGCATGTTGTGCAGACGGTCGGCCAGTTTGATGAGGACCACGCGAATATCTTCCGCCATGGCCAGGAGCATCTTGCGCAGGTTCTCAGCGCGAGACTCGGTGTCATCGGTGCCACCACGCCCGGCAAACCGCTCGTCGTGCGCATGAGAGGCGATACGGGCCAGCTTGGTCACGCCGTCCACCAGCCTGGCAACATCCGGACCAAACTCCCGCTCAATCCTGAGCATGGGAACGCCACAATCCTCGGGAACATCGTGCAGGAGCGCGGCCGCTATGGCGTCGCCATCAAGCTGAAGCTCGGCTAGAGTCATGGCCGTCTGGATGGGGTGCTCCAGATATGGCTCACCGGTCAGACGGACCTGCGCCCCGTGGGCCTCTTTGGCAAACGCCAAAGCCTTCTCCACCAGCATGATCTTGTCCGGCGGCAGATACGTGCGCACTTTGTCCAGCAAATTAGCGGCAGAGATCATTGACATATCCTCAACTGGGACAAAGTATACCGCAAGGGCACGATCAGGTGCAACCACCGTTGTGACCCCCTGGCAGTCACTTTCTTCACGTTGCCTTCTTGTCGAGCGGACGCTTCAAATGCTACAATACGGGCCCGCGCGCTGAAAACATGCGCCGGTCCGACTCCCAAGACCCGGCCTCACCCGTTGCGAGACTGGACAAGGAGCACGCCTGTTGCCGCTCGATCGTATAATCGTCCACGGCGCCCGTGAGCACAACCTCAAGAACATCGACGTCGTCATCCCGCGTGACAAGCTCGTGGTAATCACCGGTGTCTCTGGCTCCGGCAAGAGCTCTCTCGCCTTCGACACCATCTACGCCGAGGGGCAACGCCGTTATGTCGAGTCCCTCTCGGCCTACGCGCGCCAGTTCCTGGGACAGATGGAGAAGCCCGACGTCGACTACATCGAGGGACTCTCCCCGGCCATCTGTATCGACCAGAAAGGGGCCAGTCGCAATCCGCGCTCCACGGTCGGCACCATTACCGAGATCTACGATTACCTGCGGCTACTCTTCGCACGGGTCGGCCATCCGCACTGCCCGCAGTGCGGACGCGAGATAGCCCAGCAGACGGCAGAACAGATCGTCGACGCGATTCTCGAGATGCCCGAGGGCTCCCGCATCATGATCATGGCGCCGCTCATCCGGGACCGCAAGGGCGAGCACCAGGCGATCTTCGAGGATATTCGCAAAGCGGGCTTCGTTCGAGCCCGCGTGGACGGCCGCGTCTACGACGTCTCCGAGCAGATCAAACTGGACAAGAACCGCAAGCATACCATCGAGGTAGTTGTAGATCGCCTGATAGTACATCACCCACGGCCCGTCGCGACCGATGGCGAGTCAACGGCAGAGAGCGATGGAGATACCGCAGTCGATGCAGATTCCACCCGGCGCCGCATCGCCGACTCCGTCGAGACGGCCCTCAAGCTGGGCGGCGGAGTGGTGCTGGTCTCGGTGATCGACGGCGAGGAACATCTCTTCTCCGAGCACTTCGCCTGCCTGCACTGTAGCATCAGCGTCGGCGAGATCGCGCCCCGCACTTTTAGCTTCAACAGTCCCCATGGCGCCTGCCCGGCCTGCACCGGTCTGGGCACGCGGCTGGAGGTCGATCCGGACCTGATTATTCCGGACAAGAGCCTGACCATCGCCCAGGGCGCTATCGTACCCTGGGCACGTAACACCAATACGAGCACGTGGTACTACAATATCATGGAGGCCGCGGCTCGGCTGCACGGCTTCAACGTCCAAACGCCCATCAGCCAGTTGACCCCGGAGCAGGTCAAGCTCCTGCTCTACGGCAACCGGGACGAGGTACTGACCGTTCGCCACGAAAACAAGTACGGGCGGACCCGTGAGTACGACACGACCTTCGAGGGCGTAGTCTCCAATTTGGAGCGGCGCTACAAAGAGACCGACTCGGATTACGTGCGGGCCGAGATCGAGAAGTACATGTCTTCCCGCCCTTGCCCGGCCTGTAAGGGCCAGCGTCTCAAGCCAGAGGCTCTGGCGGTGCAGGTAGCAGGGAAGCGCATCGTGGACGTCACGGCCATGGCTGTCTCGCAGGCTCAGTCCTGGATCGACGAGCTACGCGGCACCTCGGCGCCCATCGAGGGCAACGGACACGTAGCACGTCGCCCCTTGCTAAACGAGCGTGAGCAGACCATCGCCCATCAGATCCTCAAGGAGATCCACGCCAGACTGAGCTTCCTGCTGGACGTGGGGCTGGATTATCTGACGCTGGATCGTTCCGCCGGGACCCTGAGCGGCGGCGAGGCGCACCGCATTCGGCTGGCGACGCAGATCGGCAGCGGGCTGATGGGAGTGCTGTACATCTGTGACGAGCCCTCCGTGGGGCTACACCCTATCGACGACCAGCGACTAATCCAGACGCTCAAGAAACTGCGGGATATCGGCAACACCGTGCTGATCGTGGAGCACGACGAGTCGATGATGCGTGCCGCCGACTACCTCATCGACATGGGACCCGGCGCCGGTGAACACGGCGGTCAGGTAGTTTCGGCCGGCACGGTCGAAGAGGTCGCGAACGACCCGGTCTCGCTGACCGGGCAGTATCTGAAGGGCACCAGGCAGATACCAATGCCCAGACAGCGCCGCCCGGGTTCCGGTCGGCATCTGGTAGTCGTTGGCGCCCGCGAGAACAACCTCAAGAACGTCGAGGTGCGCATTCCGCTGGGCATGTTCGTCTGCATCACCGGCGTCTCCGGCAGCGGCAAAAGCACGCTGCTGGACGACATTCTGTATCGCAAGCTCGCCCAGGTACTCTACAAGGCCAAGGAGCGTCCCGGAGACTGCGACAAGGTCCTGGGCGTGGAGCACATCGACAAGGTCGTGAACGTCGACCAATCGCCCATCGGGCGCACTCCGCGGAGCAATCCGGCCACCTACACCGGCGTCTTCACGCCGATCCGCGAGCTCTTCGCCACCATGCCCGAGGCGCGCATGCGCGGCTACGGGCCCGGGCGCTTCTCGTTCAATGTGAAGGGTGGGCGCTGCGAGGCCTGCAAGGGTGAAGGCTACGTCGAGATCGAGATGCACTTCCTGCCCAATATCACTATCCCCTGCGAGGTCTGCAAGGGTGAGCGCTACAACCGGGAGGCGCTGGAGATCCGCTACAAGGCGAAGAGCATCGCCGACGTCCTGCGCATGACAGCGGAGGAGGCCTTGACCTTCTTCGAGAACATCCCCTCGATCAGATCCAAGCTCCAGACGCTCAACGACGTGGGGCTATCCTATATCCGGCTGGGTCAACCGGCCACCACCCTCAGCGGCGGCGAGGCGCAGCGCGTCAAGCTGGCCACCGAGCTATCGCGCCGGGCCACGGGGCGCACCCTCTACATCCTGGACGAGCCGACGACCGGTCTATCATTCGAGGACACTGCCGCCCTCCTGCGGGTGCTGCAGCGGCTCGTGGATGGCGGCAACACAGTGATCGTGATCGAGCACCACCTCGACCTGATCAAATCGGCCGACCACATCATCGACCTCGGCCCCGCCGGCGGCCAGCGCGGCGGCTACATCGTCGCCCAGGGCACGCCCGAGGAGGTAGCGGAGAATAAGGCCTCGGTCACAGGGCTATTCCTACGGCCGCTGGTCGGTGTCATGACCGGGTAGATGTCCTTGTGCACCGGGCGGGGATTTTGTGATCCTGCCAGGGCATCAAGAACTTCGACATGATCTCCCCTCAGCGGAGCGACGTATCCCCTCCGGTCTCCAGATGCGCCCGCAAAGTCGCGGTCGTCCACACCGGCACGCCGCAGCCGAAGTAGTCGAAATCACCCGCCCAAATGCCGCACTCCATGGCGAGCGCCAGAGCGACAGTGGGTGCATCTCTAGGATCCCGCGGAACCCGTCGCAACGCCTCCTCCAGATGGCCAGCATAGGTCTCCCGTGGAGCCAGAATGGCCCGGTTGGCAATCGAGGCCACGGCTGCATCAAGCAACTCACCGGCGGCCGCTGCCTCCAGATGCCCTCGCTTTATCAGTAGCGCCACGCGCTTGCGCAGCTCGTGCTCCGCCTCGCTCCAGGCGTCGGCAGCCACTGCCAAATCGAGCGCGGGGTGCGTCAGAAGCTTGCGGCCTCGCACTCGCAGAACCTCTGCCACCAACGTGCTCGCATCAACGACAAGTCGCACGCGCGTCTGCCGCTACCCTGCCCGCCGCCGAACCGGTCGCTCGGGCACTGATTCGGACAGATCGTACAGCCGACTCAACTCCTCCTCGGACAATCCGGTCTCGGAAAGCACACGTTGGACGGTCTGCTCCAACCGTGCCAGCGCTTCCGCAAAGCTCCCCTCGCGGCTGGCTCCCGACGGAATGTAAAAGCCAATCGTGTGTCCATGCCGCTCGATGGCTAGAACCTCATCGCCTGCCAGATACTGCGTGGCGCGGTCACGGAACTCGCGGACTCCTACTCGTTTCATGTCCACCTCCTGTCATGTGACCACTTGTGGCCACATTATAGCACAGGATGAGCACTACCGGTTGAACCAATTCATCGCGGCCACTGTTCCCTCCGCCAGGATCGCCTCCACGGCCTCCACGGCCTTCTGACGCACATCTTCGATCACCGGTCTCTCGGACGGCAGGAAGTTGCGAAGCACGTAATCCACCGTCGGTATGCCCGCCTCGCGCGGTTCGGCGTCCCCTGGGCGACCAATGCCGATTCTGACGCGCACGAACTCTTGAGTGCCCACATGCTCGATGATGGACTTGACACCCTTCTGACCACCGGCGCTGCCGTTTTCCCGAATTCGAATGCGCCCCAACGGCAAGTCCAGATCGTCGTGGATCACGATCAGCTCGCGAGGTCCTCGGCCATACTTCCTGAGCAGAGCGGCCACTGCTTTGCCGCTCTCGTTCATGAAGGTCTGCGGCTCCGCCAGAACCACGGAATGCCCCGCGATCTCGCCCTCACCAACGATGGAGAACCCCACCTTGCGGCTCAGACCGATGCGGTGCTTCGCCGCCAGCAGATCAACGACCTGAAAACCGGCATTATGCCGGTTGCCGGCGTAGCGCGGTCCAGGGTTGCCCAAGCCCACGATAAGCCATTCCGAATTCTGCATCGATTTAGTACGCGTTGTCCCCGCGCAGCGCGGCGATGAGGGTGCCCAACATGATACGGATGTCCAGCCAGGGGGTCCAGTTCTCGACGTACCAAAGGTCAAAGGCGGTACGCTCTTCGATGCTGGAGTTGCCACGCAAGCCATGGATCTGGGCCCAGCCCGTGATCCCCGCCTTCTCCTTGTGGCGCTCCTGGTAGCGGGGCACGATCTGGCTAAACTTCTCCACGAAGAACTGCCGCTCCGGTCGCGGCCCGACCACACTCATCTCGCCAAGGAGCACGTTGATGAACTGAGGTAGCTCGTCGAGGGAGTAGCGTCGCATGAAACCGCCCAGCGGCGTCCGGCGCGGATCCGATTGGCTGGCCCAGACCGGACCGGTGGCCGCCTCCGCGTTGGGACGCATGGTGCGGAACTTCATACAAGGAAAAGGCTTGCCGTCCAGACCGACCCGCTCCTGCACGTAGAAGACCGACCCTCCAGGCGAGGTAACCTTCACCAGCAGGGCCAGCAGCAGGAGCAGTGGTGAGAGGAGAACCATCATAACGCAACTGACCACAAGATCCATCCCGCGCTTGATGGTCAGGTTCCAACCACGCAAGGCCAGGTCCCGTACGCTTACCATCGGCAAGCCGTTGAGATCGCTGATGCCCACGCCGGAGGTCATAATCTGAAAGACATCGGGGAAGACGCGAATGCTGACCTGTGACTTCTCACAGCGCGCCACGATCTCCAGGATCTCGCCGCGAGACAGATCGGGCTCCGCGATGATCAACTCGCCGATCCGGTACTTCTGGATCAGATCGCCAACCATCTCCACATCCCCGAGAACGGGCACACCTTCTATGCGCCGCGCATCCGGCACCTGCCTCGAAACAATGCCGATTGGTCGATAACCCAGCCCAGGCGATTGCCTGATATTCTGGATGATGAATCGGGCCATGTCGCCGCTGCCCACCAGCAGCACGTTCACCCCACCCAATCCATGGCTGCGAGCGAAGGCCCTGGCAAAGTGCAGCGTCCACCGAAACACCACGATCAAGGCCACGCCGACCAGCCACGAGAGTCCCAGCAGAGCACGGGAGTAGTTGAAGTCGCCTGAGATGAAGGCGCTGATGGCCATGGTCGCGACAGACGTGATCGAGAAGGACGTAAAGACCCCGTACACCTCGTCCATCCGGGAGTTGGACCTCTTCGGTCTGTAGAGACCAGCCGCAAAGAATACCACCGGGACCAGCACGGCCTCCAGCGCGACGATGCCCCAGTACACGCTCCATTGGTGGAACTCCACGGCGGGCGGCAGCAGCCCCGTGCGGAACCGCAGCCGGTAGGCTAGATAAACGGACAGCGCCGCGGCCACGACGTCGGAGCAAAGCAGGATCAGTCCGAAGATGAGATCAATCTTACGTGTCACGGTTCTCTACACAGCAACGGGCGAAGAGCAGATGACTGGCACCCCCATCCCAGTGTGAACGGTTCCTCCGAGAGTGTATGAGGCGTCACGTCTCCAGACCGACTCGGTCTTCGAGACCGAGTCGGTCTCGGGGTCGGTCTCTTCCTCGCTGTCACGCGCCTACTGTCCCCTGCGCAACCACTCGTGCTGCAGCCTGGCCAGCGCCAGACGGCCCTGCACGGCCGAGACGATCAGCCAGTGCAGCGGAGCCACGGTGTCGCGTTCATAGTGCTTCTTGTAAAAAATCTGCATGGCGCGGTAGAACTCCGGAACCGTTTTGCGCTTGCTTTGCTTGCTACTCTCACCTTTGTAGTGCTTCACCACAACGCCGGGGTTGTAGACAACACGCCACCCCATCTGCTTGAAGCGCAACGCCCAGTCCAAATCCTCGCCATACATGAAGAAGGACTCGTCGAGCAGGCCTACCTTCTCCATGGCGTCCCGGCGCACCATCATGAACGCGCCGCAGACAGAGTCGACCTCGCATAGCTCGTCCGGGTCCAGATAGGTCAAGTTGTACTGCCCGAAGCGCCGGCTGCGCGGAAACAGCTTGCTAAGCCCGAGCATGCGATAGAAAGAGACCTCAGGCGTCGGAAAGCTACGCCGGCAGGCAAGGTCCAGGCTTCCATCCTGCCGCACGAGCTTAGGTCCCACTACGCCAACCTGGGGATAATGCCGCATGAAGGCACCGATCTGCGCCAGCCCGTCGGGCGGCACAGTCGTGTCTGGATTCAACAATACAACGAACTCGCCCCGCGCCAGTTTCAAGGCCAGGTTGTTGGCGTAGGCGTACCCACGGTTCTCGGCCGTCTCGATCAGGTGGGCTTGCGGAAATTGACTCCGCACCCGCTGAACGCTGTCGTCCGTGGAGCAATTGTCCACCACGAACACCTCCAGCGCCACCTGCGTGCTGGCATACACCGACCGCAGGCACTCGACCAGCAGCGGAGCGACGTTATAATTGACGATGACCACCGATACATCAAGCATTCCGGGGAGGATTATACCGCAAGAACGCTCGGGCAACAATCGCTGTGACGAGCGATCCCGGATAGCCGTGACCTCGCCACCGCCAGAACCAAAGATCACGGGTCAGAAACTGCCACCCTCCGCAAAGATAAGCGCAAAGATAAGCGTATTGACACCTCCGTGCTCACCTGCTATTATCACAGCACTGAAAAGAGAATACGCAACGGCCGGGGTGCCCTCGTAGAGGCTATCCAGAGGAAGTTCGGTGCGATTCCGACGCTGTCCCGCAACTGTAAGCCGGTTCGCCAGCCGGCAAGCCAGACCGCCTGTCCCCAGCCGTGATGCCGTGATCCTTCGAGGAAAGGCACGGAGTGACGAGGTCGCCCACGGCGCACGTCTCCCCTGTCCACTACTTAAGGGCAGGGTTTTTTGTTGTGTCGGCGACCGGAGGAAGTGATATGGCTGCCACTAAGAGCGGTCCCGGACTCATCGTCGTCTATACAGGCAACGGCAAGGGCAAGACAACCGCCGCGCTGGGGCTGGCCTTCCGAGCCGTCGGACGCAGCAGGCGCGTCTTCATGGTACAGTTCATCAAAGGCTCGCAGACCACCGGCGAGACCGAGACGGCCAAGCGCCTCGCCCCGGATCTGGAGATCGTCCCGATGGGCATTGGCTTCGTGCCAACGCCCGCGGCCAAGCGGCACCCCAAGCACATCGCGGCCGTTCAACAGGCCTGGGAGCTCGGCGTCCAGAAGGCAGCTTCCGGAGACTTCGACGTGGTGATCTTCGACGAGATCAACAACGCCCTATCCTACGGTATGCTCGACCCAAACCTGGTGCTGGAGTTCCTGAAGCACAAGCCAGAGCAACTGGACGTCGTGCTGACCGGGCGAGACGCTCCAGCGGAGATCATCGAGCTGGCCGACCTGGTCACCGAGATGCGCGAGATCAAGCACCCGTATCAGAAGGGTCTCGCGGCCCGCGAAGGCATTGATTTTTAGGGGGCTAGGGGTTGGGGGCTGGGGGCTGGGATCCCCAACGACGAAAGGAGTTACTGCTGTGAATCTACCCGAAACTCTTGCTCGTATTCAGCCGCTCGACGCGGCAGCCATGGCCGCGGCACGGGCGCGACAGGATATGCTCACCAAGCCTCATGGCAGCCTGGGACGGCTCGAAGAGTTGTCGGTCAAAGTGGCCGGCATGACTGGACAACCTCTCCCACGGACCGACCGCAAGGCGGTCGTGACCATGGCGGCCGACCATGGCATTGCCATGGAGGAGCAGGTTAGCGCGTATCCATCCGAGGTCACGCCGCAGATGGTCTACAACTTCCTCAACTCCGGTGCGGCCATCAACGTCCTGGCCCGGCAGCTCGGCGCGCGAGTCACCGTCGTCGACATGGGCGTGGCGGTCGAGCTGGACGCTCCCGCGACGCTCTTGAACAAGAAGGTCGCCTTTGGCACGCAGAACATGGCTAAGGGTCCCGCCATGAGTCGCGACCAGGCAATCCGCGCCATCGAGGCCGGCATCGCCGTGGTCGAAGGATTGGTCGGCGAGGGACTGGATCTGGTTGCCACCGGCGACATGGGCATCGGCAACACCACCGCATCCAGCGCCATCGTGGCGGCCATTACCGGCGCCCCGGTGGCAGCCGTGACCGGGCGAGGCACCGGCATCGACGATAACCTCCTGGCGAACAAGGTCGCCCTCATCCAGCGCGCGCTGGAGATCAACCGGCCAGACCCTGCCGACGCTCTCGACGTGCTCGCCAAGGTGGGCGGCTTCGAGATCGCGGGACTGGTGGGAGTGATCCTGGGCAGCGCGGCCCATCGGGTGCCTGTCGTGGTGGATGGCTTCATCTCCGGCGCCGCCGCCCTGGTTGCCGGCGAGATGTGCCCCCAGGCTCGCGATTACCTCATCGCGGCGCATTCGTCGGTGGAGATCGGCCACCGCGTGATTCTGGAACGTATGGAGCTGGCCCCCCTTCTGAACCTGGACCTGCGGCTGGGTGAGGGAACCGGCGCGGCTCTGGCCATGCACCTGGTGGAGGCCGCCGTGCGTATTCTGAAGGAGATGGCCACCTTCGCCGAAGCCGGCGTCTCCGAATCCAAGGAACAGGATGCTTGTTCGGCTTCTTAACTGCCGTCAACTTTCTCACCACGCTGCCGTGGCTGTCCCATCGCGATGTGACAGCCGCGGACGTGGCGCGCTCGTTTTCGTATTTCCCATTGGTCGGGGCCGTCCTTGGGCTAGCCGCAGCCGTCCTTGATATGGCGGCGCGCCAGTTGTTCGGCATCACCACGACCAGCGTTCTGGTCCTGGCACTGCTGGTCGTGGTGACAGGCGCCCTCCATCTGGACGGCTTCATCGATAGCTGCGATGGACTCTTCGGTGGGCGAGAACCCGGACGTCGCCTCGAGATCATGCGCGACAGCAGGATTGGCAGCTTCGGCGCGGTGGCCGTATGCATGCTCCTGATCGCCAAGTTCGCGGCCCTGGTGTCTCTGCCGATCGCGTGGCGCTTGCCGGTTCTTGTTGTGTTTCCGGCCCTGGGACGCTGGGCAATGGTGTACGCGACCGTCGCTTTTCCAGCCGGCCGGCGCGATGGGTTAGGCAACAGCATGAAGGCCGAGCTGAGTCGAAGCCAGCTCCTCATCGCCACCTTGCTGATGATCGCCATCGCCGTCGCGGCGCTCGGAGCACGTGGCTTGATCGCGCTAG
This sequence comes from Chloroflexota bacterium, assembly GCA_004297765.1. Lineage (GTDB taxonomy): Bacteria > Chloroflexota > Dehalococcoidia > FW602-bin16 > FW602-bin16 > FW602-bin16. Next base: position 50,859 of record SCTZ01000071.1, read on the forward strand.
TAATCGTCGCGATCGTCACCTACCTGGTGGCCAGATTGATCCTGCGCAAGATCCCGGGGCTCACCGGCGACTCGTATGGTGCAATCAACGAGGTAGCCGAGATCGTAATACTCTTAGGGATGCCACTTCTAATGGCCCTGCCCCTGCCCCAGGGGCTAGATCTACTCTTTCGTCTTGGGTGAGACCGTGCTCGAGAACGCACTGATGCTCCTGATAGCGCTGGTCATCGATCAGTTCGCGGGGGAACCGCCGGCTGTACTTCATCCCGTGGTCTGGATGGGCAAGGTCATCGCCGCTCTGGAGTCTCACGCTCCACGCCGCTCGCGAGGACTGCAACTTCTCTACGGGGGGGTGATCGTGTTCGTCCCTGCGCTGCTCTTTGGGTTCCCAGTGTGGATCCTCATGAGCAAGCTGCACGCCTGGGACTCCATTCCGTACGTCCTGGTAGGCGCCGTACTGCTCAAGACAACCTTCTCGGTGCGAGAGCTGGGCTCTAGCGCGCGAGGCGTCCACCTGGCCCTGCAGTTGGGCGAGCTGGAGGTGGCCCGGCGTGAGCTGTCCAGCCTGGTCAGTCGCGAGACCGGCGATCTGGACGCCTCTCAGGTCGTCGCGGCCGCGACAGAATCCGTGGCGGAAAACACCTCCGATAGCTTCGTCGCTCCCGCCTTCTACTATCTGCTCTTTGGCGTGGCCGGCGCCGTGGTCTATCGGGTGGTCAACACCTGCGACGCCATGGTCGGCTATCGTGGGCGCTACGAGTATCTGGGCAAGCTGGCCGCACGTCTGGACGATCTCCTGAACATCATCCCGTCTCGTCTGACCGGTCTGCTGATCCCGGCCGCGGCCAAGCTCGCCGGGGGCGATGCACGGCAGGCCTGGCGCATCGCCTGGCGCGATCACGGCCGCACGGAAAGCCCGAACGCCGGCTGGAGCATGAGCGCCATGGCCGGAGCCCTGGGCGTCACTCTGGAGAAAACCGGACACTATCAATTGGGCGACATGCGTTCCGCCCTGGTGCCTGCCAAGATCAAGGAGTCCATCCGCATTATGCAACTGGTAGTGGTGCTGATAGTCGCCCTGTACCTGATCGCGGATTTCGGATTGCGCATTCCGGATTGGAAGTTCTGACTTGCATAGGTTAATACGCCCACAATTACAGGATGTTCCCCTCTGCCCGCACGGGAGCGTGCTAGAGTCCGAGTTGGAGAAGCTAGGAGCCACGCGGCACGTGATCGACTTCAGCGTCAATACAAACCCGCTCGGCCCGCCCCCGGGCGTGGCGAAGGCCCTGGCCACCGTGGATTTCTCGCGTTACCCCGATCCCGATGCGAGGCCGCTGCGCGCCGCGCTAGCCGATCGGCTGAGAGTGGATGCACATTCTCTGCTCATGGGCAACGGCTCGGCGGAGCTAATCTGGCTGATAGCGCTGGCCTTTCTCGAACCGGACGACCGCGTCCTGATAGTCGGTCCGACCTTCGGTGAGTACGAGCGCGCCTGCAAGATCATGGGCGCGCAGGTGGTCCAGTACCACGCCAGGATGGACCAGAGCTTCCGGCCCGAGCCGGGCAAGATCCGACAGCTCATCAGCAGGCTACAGCCGAAGCTGGTCTTTCTCTGCAACCCCAACAACCCGACGGGAGTTCTCCTGCCTTCGGATTGCATCGACGCGACCTTGGGGAACAGCGAAGCCCTCACGATAATCGACGAGGCGTACGCGACCTTTGCCCCTGAGAAGGCGGATTTTCCTCGCCCAAGTCCAAGCGCTGGACGGATCCTGCTGCGCTCGCTGACCAAAGACTACGCACTGACCGGGCTGCGCCTGGGCTATGTGGTGGCGGAACCGGAGACTATAGAGGCTCTGGAGACGGTCCGGCCGCCCTGGAGCGTCAACGGCATGGCCCAGGCCGCGGGGCTGGCCTGTCTGGGCGACCCGGAGCACTTGCGACGATCCCTCGAAGCGATCGAGACCGCCAAGCGCTATCTCTATACGGCCCTCGGCGCGCTAGGTCTGCATCCCCTGGGCTCGGCCGCCAACTTCTTCTTGCTGGAAGTGGGCGATGCCCCGGGCTTCCGGCGACAGTTGCTGGAGCACGGCTGCTGCGTGCGCGATTGCACATCCTTCGGGCTCCCTCAATTTGTGCGGATTGGAGTGCGCACCCTGCCCGAATGCCAGACTCTGGTCGAGGTCATCGCAAATGTGCTGGGCACGCAGCCCGGAAGGACAGCCTCATGACAGGACGCGTGCTGATGGTGCAGGGGACGGCATCCTCTGTCGGCAAAAGCATTCTGGTGAGCGCCCTGTGCCGAATCTTCAAGCAGGATGGGCTTTCCGTCGCGCCCTTCAAGGCCCAGAACATGGCGCTCAACTCCTTCGTCACACCGGAGGGGGGCGAGATCGGTCGGGCCCAGGCTGTTCAGGCCGACGCCGCCGGACTGGATCCTTCGGTGGATATGAATCCCGTACTGCTCAAGCCGGAGGCGGACGCGACCTCACAGGTCATCGTCCACGGTCGTCCGTTGTGTACACTCTCCGCCCGCGACTACTACCAGAGCAAGCTCGATCTGTGGCCATACGTCGTGCAGTCGCTGGATCGGCTGCGAGCACGTCACGACCTGGTGGTCATCGAAGGGGCGGGCAGCCCTGCCGAGATCAACCTGAAAGAACGGGACATCGTCAATATGCGCGTGGCTACCTACGCCCAGGCGCCGGTGCTGTTGGCCGGCGACATCGATCGGGGAGGCATATTCGCCGCGCTGCTGGGAACCATCGAGCTCCTGGAGCCCGCGGAGCGCGCGCTGATCGGAGGGTTCGTCGTCAACAAGTTCCGCGGCGACGTCACCCTCCTCCAGCCGGGGCTCGACTTCCTCGAACAACGGACCGGAAAGCCAGTGCTGGGCGTGGTGCCATACCTGCGCGATCTGGGCCTCGCCGAGGAGGACTCGGTGGCTCTGGATCGCCGTGTGAAGCAAGGGCCATCCCCGGGACTCCTCGATATCGCAGTGGTGCGCCTGCCACACATCTCCAATTTCGACGATTTCGATCCCCTGGATCGTGGACCGAGCAGGGTGCGCTACGTCTCGATACGCGAGGAGCTAGGAACTCCAGATCTGCTCATCGTGCCCGGCACCAAGAGTACTATAGCCGATCTTCATTTCCTGCGGCAGACCGGCCTGGGTGACGCCATCGTGGCGCTGGCTCGACGCAAAGTGCCGGTCCTGGGCATCTGCGGCGGCTACCAGATCATCGGACAGCGCATCGAAGACCCGGACGGCGTTGAGTCAGACCAGCGCGCGGCGGAGGGGCTGGGGCTCTTGCCGGTCCGCACGACCTTCGCAGCCGAGAAGACCACCCACCAGATGACGGGACGTATCCTGGTCAGACAGGGCTGGCTGGGCGAGGCTCACGGCGAGCTAGTGCGAGGCTACGAGATACATATGGGACAGAGCCGTCAGGAGGGCGCCGATCCTGCTCTGCAGGTCGAGACGCGCTCAGGGCGCCAGGCCGATCACGAAGATGGAGCGATCGCTTTCGATGGTCGCGTGGGCGGTACCTACGTTCACGGCCTCTTCCACAACGAGCGAATAACCGCGGCCGTCCAGCGTTACCTGGCGCGCCAGCGTGGGATCTCCATAGACGAGCACGCCACGGGTCCCACGCGAGACGAGGCCTACGACCGCCTGGCACAGCACGTCCGCGATAGCTTGAGGATGGACCGGATCTACGCACTGCTGGATTTGGTGCCGGGACAATGCTCTTTGCCAATCCAGACATAGAGGAGGCTGCACGCCTCTCCGGGAGTGGACAAGTCCTCACGACAAGGCATAATGGATTTCGGTAGTGGGAGGATGCGTTCTTCCCCTCTCCCTTCGCGAAGGGAGAGGGAATGGTTCGTCAGCCAGCGCCGCGTCGTCGATATGGACGAAAGGATACCTCCTATCGGACCGATCGAACCGATCGGACCGATCAGTCCGATAAGACGCGCACCTGTCAGCTCATCAGTCACGCACCATGAGGACAAAGGCTATGAACAACCCCAACAAGAAGCTCATACTGCTTCTGGGCGGCGCGCGAAGCGGCAAGAGCGCGCTGGCCGAGGAGATTGGGCGGGCCAAGGGCGAAGGCGTGGTGGTAGTGGCGACTAGCACCGCTGACGACGACGAAATGCGCGCTCGCATCGCGGCACATCGCGCACAGCGACCCGTCTCATGGCACGTGGTCGAGGAGCCGATCCACCTGAGCACGGCTCTCACCAGGCATCTGGATAGCGCGAGGCTGGTAATCGTAGATTGTCTGACCATCTGGACGTCGAACATCCTGCTGGCCGAGGAGACCGCAGGCGCCGCCGCAGCGGAGGAACGGGCGCGGTCTGAGATCGGAGCACTGCTGCGGGCATACGAGGAAAGCCAGTCCTCGTTCGTACTGATCTCTAATGAGGTAGGCATGGGACTTGTCCCGCCTTACCCGCTGGGTCGAGCCTATCGAGACCTTCTCGGTAGAATCAACCAGATCGTGGCCGCCCGAGCCGACGAGGTGTACCTGGTCGTGGCCGGGCTCCCCGTCGAGTTGAAACGACTCTGTCCGAACTGGTTTCCCCGATGAGCGAGCAGAATACCCGCGCCACCGCGGGCCCATCGAGCAAAGCAGCGACATATCGTGGTGCCGTCCGGATGCCCGCCACGTGCGGCGAGCTGGCCCAGGGTGCGCTGGGAGGGGTTCACTTCCACGTGTCCTGTCCCGTGGACATGTATGCGACAATCGAGGTGGAGCTGGATCCGCGACTGGAGGACATCACGGCCGACGCCGGGCACGCAAAAGCCAGAGCGGCCTGCGAGGCCGCCCTGGCTGATATAGGAGGGAAGCACCTAGGTGGCAAGCTGACAATTCGGTCACCCATACCCCGGGCCAAGGGGATGGGCAGCAGCACCGCGGACGTCGCGGGAGCCATCTACGCCGTGGGACAAGCCCTCGGGATCGTGCTTCCGCCGCGGCGTGTCGCCGAGCTCGCCCTGGAGATCGAACCGACCGATGGATCGATTTTCCCCGACGTGGTAGTTTTTGACCACCGCCAGGGTCTGATTCTTGAAGCCCTCGGACCTCCCCCGCCCCTCGGGATCCTCTGCCTGGACTTCGGCGGGGAAGTTGACACCGTGGAATTCAATTGTACCGATCGTTCGGCCGCCCTGCGGGAAACCGAGCCCGCCACCCGGCGCGCGCTAGAGTTCATCAAGGATGGCTTCGCGCTTCAGCGTCCGGACCTGATCGGGGCCGGAGCCACGCTCAGCGCAGAGGCCAATCAGTGTATTCTGTTCAAGCCGGCGTTTGATTCCGTTGGTCGTTTCGCCGAAGATATCGGAGCCCTGGGAGTCGTCGCGGCTCACAGCGGCTCTATCCTCGGCATCCTATTCGATCCGGGTCGGTGCGACGGTCGCCAACTAAAGGTCCTTGCACACCGGACACTACCGACCCTCCGCGTCTCGTACCTTCACAGGATTACCGGAGGTGGGGCGCGCCCACTCCTGTAATCCCGGAAATCCCGGAACTGCTCCCCGGTAAGGTGCCCGATCGCCCCACTACAATCCGCTGCCCCAACATCCCCTGGACGATCGGGCACTCTCCCGGATTACGCGGCGACGACCTTCCCCACCTCAGCGCTCTTGGTAGCGTTCAGGACGAGGACGGGCACCGATGATTCTTTCAGTACTGCCGAGGATACGCTGCCATGGATAAGTCTATCCAGACCCTTCCGCCCGTGGCTCGCCATGGCGACCAAATCGACGCCATGAGTAGCGGCCGACTCCAGAATCTCCTTGACGGGCTTACCGAACCGAACCTCAGTCGTGACCTTGATGCCGCGATGACGCAGCGAGGCACCCGTGCGGCGTAGGTAGTGGCTGAAATGGGTCTCCAGGCTGACGCGCTGCTCCCAGACGGGAATCAGGCGTCCAGTCTCGGCCAGAACGTCGTGCTCCACCGGCGCGGCGACACGCAGCAGAACGACTTCGGCTGGCGGCGTGGACAGCTCTTCGACGAACTTGATAACGGTCTCGGCGGTTTCCGAGCCGTCTAGCGGAACGAGAATCTTGCTGTACATCTTCAGTACCCCCTCCATGATCAATCATTGATCAACCGTAGAGTCTGAAATTGTTCCCTGGCCCAGGGTTACTCCACGGGACTAGCTGGCCCTGGCGAGATCCCAGTCTTTGACATGTTGCTCGTCTCGCTGCGGTCGCGCGCCGACCGGCTCTCGCACGAGGGACACGTCTTCCAGGTAGACCGGCCCGCCGCAGCGATTACAGCGGAGCGGCTGTCCTGGTCTGGGCACCAGGCCTCGGAATGTGGACGCCGGCTTGAACAACCTTGCCCTGATGGGTTCGTCGGGGCTACCGATCAACTCTCCCGAGATATGGCCGCAGTGGTAGCATTTCACATCCGCCCGCACCTTCATCATCTCTGTACCCTCCTGAACGATTGGACCTCAGTCCACGAAGAGTCGGATTCTGAGCACGCCCGCCTGGTGCTGGTTGGGTATGTTCGGCTACGGCAACTGGCCGTCACTCGAACAGTAGCTGTACGGGATCGCCTCGGCTCTCCCGGGCTCCGGTCGTCTCGGGCTCCTTTTCGGGAGCCCACCCTTGTCTCCTAGGAACATAATAGCACAGGTTCCAGCGTCTGTCAATACTTCTGTGATATGGCGTTTGCAGCACGCGCGTTTGGGAAACGCCATAACCATACTGGATACAGTTGCTCCGATTTACTGATGTCTTGAGCGAGCCTCTCCCCATAAGCGGCGTCAGCTCGCGCCAAACGCATCAGCCATGCTGCCTCCAGATCCTCATCTTCGATGCAGCTCGTCCATCCCGTGTTCACTACCCTGCGCAGCCATCACACAACTCGCCACACGGAACACTATTCCGTATTCCACACGACCATCGCAAGCTTCGCTACACGGAACACCATTCCGTATCCCCCAGTTGACTGAGTATCTGATCCCTCGGCATGCCATCGGACGATCCGATGCGTTCGGCTGCCCCCATTCTAGAAGATCGTCCCTGGACCAACTGATAACTAGGGGGTCCGTCTGCGACAATAATTCCCGGTACTTCCAGATCCGTACAGCGATCGAAAGGCCGTACGTGCATACAATGGGTAGGTTTGTCCCATGCTCGATCGTTGCGGGTTACGCTGTAACTGAACCGAATGGGGCGAGGACACCCGCGCTCCCCGGGGATGATTCGGTACCGAGAACGTCCGGCGGCGGGTTTTCGCAGAAGGTCAGGGGCCGAAGCAATACGTCATAATCCAGTGTACAGCACAGCGTGGTTCGCAAACAGAGGACGTGGAGGGCTCACTCGTCCGCGGGCGTTACGATGAAGGAGCAGTACCCCTCACCCTGCTGAAGACAATTCACCTTCTCCACGCGGGCCGCCAACAGGCGCGCCATCATCTGAACATCCGCGGAGCAGATCTGCGGATATTCCCTGGGGATGCATCCGTACGGGCAATTGTACCCCCTGAGCACGAAGGTCCCAGCCTGCTCCTCGTGCTCCAGAAGCGTGCCAAGTTCGTTGAGAACACCTGCCAGCAGCGTGACTCGCTGCCCCAGAGGCTTTCCCTCGAAGGTATGATTGTGACGCTCGGACATGCGCATTGCCGCCCGATCGAACAGCGTGGCGATCTTCTCGTGGCCGTCTTCCTCGGCCATCTCCCGCAACAGACCACGCAGGAGAAGATCATACTGCTTGGGGAAGAGGTCATCACCGGCTCCAGTCAGCGAGTAGGCAAAGCAGGGCTTGTAGCGACCGCGCCGCAGCGGCTCTTGGCCGATTAACCCGTCCCGCTCCAGTACAGCCAGTTGCTGCCGAATAGCGTTGGCGCTCAAGCCGAGGCTTTCGCTCAGATCGTCGACGGTGCAGAGACGCCTCTTGCGCAACAACTGCAGGATCTGGCCACGCGTCGATCGGAAGAAGCGCTCGTCGTACATGGTCGGTCCGCCTCCGACTGAAGCAGGGTCGGTGATCGGCTCGTGAACGAGCAGATTCACCGCCAGGACAAACAAGAACCGTGGGAACATATCCCAGTCCCCGCCGCCGCGGCAGGCGGAGACCAGAGGGGCGCCGACGCCAGGTCGAGAACAAGGGACCGGAGACGCTACCAGGAAGGTGTACCCTTGTTTGCACGGAAGGAATGGCGGCGAGTATCCGCCCACCGGTTCGCAGGTTATTATAACACGCTTGCGGCCCAAATGCACCTAGCACAGTTAATACTGTGTGAGGTGCAAGAACCTTGCGTATGGCACGCCGCCCAGAGGACCAATACGGACCGCTGTCCCAAAGAGGACGCCGACGTTACCTCCCTGGTGGCGCCTCGCCCATCGTGCGAGTCCAGGCTGTCTCCATGACTTTGCGAGCCATATATGTGGCCAACGTCAGACCTGCGCTGACCATGATCCCCCACATCAGGCGCTTCATGAGCCCTTCGCTCCGCGTCGGTTCATGATGCTCCTCGTGCATCACCGCCTGACCTCCCAGACGAATCACTTTCCTGTTCGTGTCCTCGACGAGCGAGCCATGCTGCGCGGCGCCAAAGGGCCACACCCCACCACCCGGACCGTGCGAGCGCGTCCACAGGCTATAGAAAAGCACTCCCAACCCTCCCAGCGCCGCGACACTCAACCCCAGGAACGCAAAGGGATGCCGTTTCGCCTGCTTTCTCACGTCGGTGGCCTCCGTCAGCCGATTCTCGAGCTCGGCGAGGACGTGGCTCGTGTCTTCACGCAGCCGTCTCAGGTCGCGCTCGAGCTCCCCCGATGTCTCACCCATTCCATATTCTCCTTCACACTCTCCCGTGTCCGCGCCAGAGGATTCGTCACGATGCTATTCTTGCCACTCCATGCCAAAATGGACCCAACGATGCCCAGGATGATCGCGACGACAATCGCCGATAGCCACCCCGGGATCAGCAGAGCCAGAGCAAAGATAGCCGCGACCACGAGAACGATCCAGGTCGTCAGCAGCAGCAGCGCGGCAACGACGAGGAGCTTGGCTCCCGAGATCGTCTGGAAGAGATTCTCTCGCGCCTCCACCCGCCCCAACTCGATCTGCTTCTCGACCAGCTCAGACACGTCATTGACCAGCCTTCCGACCAGGTCAACCATGCTCAGTCCACGTAACTTGCCCTCTTGCATACCCAGCACCCTCTTCCGCTCGGAAAGCTTCTCATCACGTGGCGGCAGGATATTCCGCCGTGCGGCTTCCCGCCGGGTATCATGACTCAGCCATTCACAACACTGGTGCAACCCCTGTGCCACGCGGAGTCTACTCGTCTGTCGCAGCCAAGCTGACGGAACCCGCGTTTGACACCCGTCGCCCACCCTGCTATAAGTACCTTCGTCGATGATAGATCGCAAAGACGATGAAATGTATCATGAAGTCTGAAATCGCACCAACGGATCCCGCGCCCAACAACGAAGTGATCGCCAATCTACTTACACGCGGTGTCTCCGATATCATCCCCCGCGAGCTGGTGGAGCGCCGCCTACGACGCGGCGATAGGCTCCGCATTTACTTCGGCGTCGATCCGACCAGCCCAGTGATCCACATCGGGCACACGGTCTGTCTACGCAAGCTGCGCGCCTTTCAGGATGCCGGCCACGAGGTGATCCTGTTGATCGGCGACTTCACTGGACGCATCGGCGACCCCACCGATCGCAGCGCCACACGTGTCCAGCTGACCCATGAGCAGGTCCTGCAAAACGCGCGCACTTACAAAGAGCAGGCGGCCAAGATCCTGGACTTTGACTCTCCCACCAACCCGGTCGTGGTGCGCTTCAACGGGGAGTGGCTGGACAAGCTGACCTTCCGCGAGGTCCTGGAACTGGCGTCCGTCTTCACTGTGCAACAGATGGCCGAGCGCGACATGTACCAGCGCCGACTCGCCGAGAACAAACCCATCGGACTACATGAGTTCCTCTACCCGCTCATGCAGGGCTACGACAGTGTGGCCCTGGAAACGGACGGCGAGATCGGCGGTACCGATCAAACCTTTAACATGCTGGCCGGACGGACCTTGCTGCAGGTCCTGAAGGGCAAGGAGAAGTTCGTCATCACGATGCCTCTGCTGGAGGGCACCGACGGCCGCAAGATGAGCAAGAGCTTCGGAAACGTGATTGGCGTCAGCGATCCCCCCTCCGATATGTACGGGCGTGTTATGTCGCTCAAGGACGAGCTCATCATCAAGTACTTCGAGCTGTGCACCAACGTGCCAGACGCCGAGATCGCCGCCATGCGGGCACAACTGGAAGCAGGCGTCAACCCCATGCTCCTCAAGAAGCGACTGGCCCGCCAGATCGTGACAGAGTTCCACAGCGCAGAGGACGCCGCGGCCGCCGAGCGCGATTTCGAGCGCGTGGTACAGGCCCGTGAGGTACCGGAGGAGATCCCGGAGGTACGGCTAGACAGCCTGCGCGACCTGACCATGGTCGACCTCGTGCTGGCGTGCGCTCTGGCCCCGAGCCGAAGCGCGGCCCGTCGACTGGTGGAACAAGGAGGCGTGGAGATCGACGGCACGCGCATCACCGATCCTCGAGCGCCCGCGCAGGTCCGCAATGGCTCCATCGTGCGCGGCGGCAAGCGCAAGTATGTGCGCATCTCCATACCAGCCAACCTGACGGTTTGACAGGGCTGGAGGGCCAGGGCTACACTTTAGAGTGGATAGCGCATTCAAAGCTGCTCCAGGTCCAGAATGGAGGCGCGGGGATGGCGAAGTTCGTTGCCGGTCTTGAAGATGTCATCGCGTTGGAGTCGTCGATCTGCCTGGTGGACGGCACCCACGGGAAGCTCTACTACCGGGGCTACTCGATCGAGGAACTGGCGGCCCACTCGACGTTCGAGGAGACGGCCTACCTCCTCTGGTTTGGCGAGCTCCCCACCAGCTTCCAGCTCAAGGATGTAGAAGACAGCCTCCTCGACAACCGCGAGTTTCCCGGGGAAGTGCTGGATATTATCCGGGACTTCCCGCCGACGGCTACGCCCATGGAGGTCCTGCGGACCGTAGTCTCCGCCCTGTCCTCGTTCGACCGTAACGCCTGCTACTTCTCGCGCGAAGCCGACCTGTGCAAAACGATGCGCCTGACGGCCCAGATCCCGGTGGCGGTGGCAGCACACCATCGCATCCGCTCCGGGCTGCCGGTGATGACGCCACGCGCGGAGCTCGGCCACGCGGCCAACTTCCTCTACATGCTGCAAGGAATCGAGCCGGACGCTGTGAGCGCCCGCGCCTTCGACGTCGCCTTGGTTCTGCACGCCGACCACGAGCTGAACGCATCGACCTTCGCCGCACGCGTCAGCGCGGGAACCCTGGCCGACATGTATTCGTCCATCACCTCGGCCATCGGCACCCTGGCCGGGCCGCTCCACGGCGGAGCCAATCAGCAGGTCATGCAGATGCTGGAGGAGATCGGCGACATGGCGCGTGTTGAGGAGTACGTCGACCGGACTTTGAAGGAGAAGAAGCGCGTGATGGGCTTCGGCCACCGCGTGTACGACACGACCGACCCCCGTGCGGAAGTGCTCAGGCAACTCTCGCAGGAGGTCGGGGCCAGCAAAGGCGACCTCAGATGGTTCGAGATCTCCGAGAAGATAAGAGAAACGGTCTGGCGCAAGAAGCAGTTGTACCCTAACGTGGACTTCTACTCAGCGTCCTTGTACCACGTCCTAGGCATCCCTCACGATCTCTTTACACCCGTTTTCGCGATCAGCCGGATCGCGGGCTGGACGGCCCACGTCCTGGAGCAGTATGCCAACAACCGCCTGATTCGCCCGCGCGCCGAGTACGTCGGACCGCGTAACCGCCAGTACGTTCCAATTGACGACCGTGGTGAGTATCCCGTCCTGCCCGAGTTGCGCGACCAAGAATCACCACAGGAGGGAACTCAGACACAATAGCATACCTCGTCGCATCGTTCTCGTCCTCGAATCCTGGTCGTCATCGGCGTCGTGCACCTCTCCCGCACGCCGCCTACTGCCTATCGTTGGCTCAAGCGTTCGATCCTCATATCCATCTACTTCGTCCAACCCTTCCTATGTGCAGTCTGAGATTGCGTTCCCGATCTTAAGAGGTGACCGAGCGGCGTTCAGCCGGAGTCCGTATTCATCGTGAAGCTGAGCATAGTGACCCTTGTTCAGCAGGCAGTGCGAGATATGGGATGGCATAACCCTGATCACCTGTATAGTCTGCCATTCCCAGCGATGAGTCACCAACGACGATACGTCCGCCAACCGGTCAATGCATAGTATCAGCGCGCAACATCGCTACTGCCACTCCGCCGACTCCACGTTTGCAGGCGCGTGCCAGAGTCGCCTGGGGATTCGTAACGCCTGGAAGGCCAGCACGGTTGCGTGCGAAGGTCGCGTGGAGTACAATATCGTTTGTCTTTCCCAGCGTTCCAAACTCCTGAAGGAGGACTTATGAAGCAATACGGAGTGGATGCATTAAGGAACGTCGGACTTTTCTCTCACGGCGGCGCCGGCAAGACCTCGCTGGCTGAGGCCGTGCTGTTCAACTCCGGAGCAATCAATCGGCTGGGCAAAGTTGATGAAGGCAACACAGTTTCGGATTTCGACCCCGACGAAATTAGACGCCATATTTCGATCAACGTCTCTGTTGTTCCCTTCGAGTGGAAAGGTTATAAGGTCAATATCATCGATACTCCCGGCTACGCCGACTTCGTCGGCGAAGTCAAAGAGGGCATGCGGGTCTCCGATGCCGCCTGCATCCTGCTCGACGCCGTCGGCGGCGTAGAGGTCGGCACAGAGGCCATGTGGACCTACGCCGATGCCCACGAGCTGCCGCGCATGTTGGTCGTGAACAGGATGGACCGCGAGAACGCCGATTTCTTCCGAGTCCTCGAGCAGGTCAAGAGCCGCTTCGGCAAGAGCTGCGTCGCACTCAATATGCCCATCGGCGCCCAGGCGAGCTTTGACGGCGTCGTCGATCTGATCTCGATGAAAGCCCTGCGCGGCACCAAGGGGGAGGAGGGGACTGTCCCCACCGATCTGGCCGATCAGGCGGCTTCTCTGCGCGAGCAACTCGTCGAAGCCATCGCCGAGACAGACGACGAGCTGATCACGAAGTACCTGGAGGGCGAGGAGCTCTCCGAGGACGAGTTGCGAAAGGCGCTGCGCGCCGCGACGATCAACCGGCAGGTTATCCCTATCGTCGCTGCCTCCGCCACCGGCAACAAGGGCGTGATTCCGGTAATGAACACCATGGTGGAGTATTTGCCATCGCCTGTTGAGCGCGGGGCCATCACGGCGACCCATTCGCAAACGGGACAGGCTGAGGAGGTCGCCATTTCCGACCAATCTCCTCTCTCGGCTCTGGTCTTCAAGACGGTGGCCGATCCGTACGTGGGCAAGCTGACATACCTGCGGGTCTACACCGGAACCATTCACAGCGATTCGCACGTGTGGAACTCTAGCAAAGGCCGCGACGAGCGGATCGGTCAGCTGAGCATGATCCGCGGCAAGACCCAGGAACCGATCCCGCAGATTGGCGCCGGTGACATCGGCGCTGTGGCCAAGCTGGCCGAGACGATGACGGGTGACACTCTGTCCACCAAGGAGCATCCTCTCGTCCTACCACCGATCCAGTTCCCCGCGCCCCTGTTCAGTCTGTCAGTCTTCCCGAAGACCAAAGCCGACGTGGACAAGATGAGCACGGCACTGGCTCGCATCGTGGACGAGGATCCGACCATTCAGGTGCGCAAGGACCCGGACACAGCCGAGACGATCGTCTCGGGCACCGGCGAGTCCCACGTTGAAATCGCCATCGAGAAAATGAAGCGCAAGTTCGGTCTGGACGTGGATACCGCCCTGCCTACCATCCCATACAAAGAGACCATCACCACCAAGACCCAGGCCGAGTACAAGCACAAGAAGCAGACCGGAGGACATGGCCAGTACGGCCACGTCTTCCTGGAACTCGAGCCCAAGCAGCGCGGAGGCGGATTCGAGTTCGCCGAGCGCGTGGTGGGTGGATCGGTACCCAAGAACTTCATTCCAGCCGTGGAGAAAGGCGTCAACGAGGCGGTCTCAGAGGGAGTCATCGCTGGCTTCCCGGTGGTCGACGTCAAGGTGACGCTCTTCGACGGAAGCTACCACCCGGTTGACTCGTCGGAGATGTCGTTCAAGATCGCCTCTTCGCAGGCCTTCAAGAAAGGCATCACCCAGGCCCGCCCGGTGCTGCTGGAGCCAATCATGAGCATCTCGGTCACGGTGCCCGACGAGTTCACAGGCGACGTGCTCGGCGATCTCAACACCAAGCGGGCTCGTGTGCTGGGTATGACCCCGGAGGGCGGCGTCACTGTGGTGGAGGCCATGGCCCCGCTGGCTGAGGTGCAGCGCTACGTGACTGACCTGCGCTCGCTGACTCAGGGACGCGGCACCTTCCAGATGTCGTTCGATCACTACGAGGAAGTACCGGCCCACGTCGCGGACACCGTCGCGGCCGAGGCCAAGAAGAAGGCCGGGAAGGAATAGTTGACGCAGATGGAGCGCCGGGCAAAGATACTGGTCATCGAGGACGAGCCAGGACTGCAAGAGATTTTGGTCCTCAACCTCGAGGCCAACGGCTATGAGGTCGTGACCGCCGCGGACGGGATCGAGGGCTTGCAGAAGTTCGACACGGAGAAGCCCGACCTGGTCACCCTGGACCTGAACGTCCCGGGCGTCTCGGGGTTTCGGCTGCTCCAACTCTTCAAGCGAGACCGTCCCACGGTCCCCGTGGTCGTCGTGACCGCTTACTCGTTCGAGGAAGCCGAGGAAGTGGCGTCCTCAGGCGCCGACGACTTCATCACAAAACCCATCGACTTCCGCCAGCTTGTGCGGAAGATCGAGCGCGCGCTCGCCAAAGAGTAGGGGCTGGGGATCGAGTGTTAGGGGTTGGATACCGCCTGGCCCCAAGACCGCGCATACCCCTAGACCGCCGCGGTCTCGGAGACCGCGGCGGTCTTGAGCTATGACAGGTCTGTGCGCCCGTTCGCACCTCTCAGAAGGTCACGCACTCGTCGACCGAGATGACGACGATGTTCTTGGCCTCCAGCTTTCTCTCCGCAGCCAACTCGCGACTGACGCGATCGAACAACTCGCCCGAGGACAGGACGTCGGCCCGTCCCCAGACCCGCACGCCATGCCGGGTGGCCGGATCGAGGACCAACGCGGAGACCTGCGGGTTTTCCAGCAGATTGGCTGTGGTTCGCGGGGACCTTATGTCGGCAAAAAGGACGTGCTCGTCGTCGAGCACCTGGAAGGTGCCCTTGGCCGAAACGTTTGGTCGGCCGGACTTATCGGCGGTAGCTATCAGGCCCGGATGCGTCTGGGCGATGATGGTCTTTGCCTCTTCAGAAAGAATAGCCATTACGTCTTCCCCTTTCTTCCTTTGTGTTTCTGGCATCCGCCAGGACGTGTGTCGTTCCGCGCCATTATATCACGCGACCAGCCATCCCGGCACACTGATCTAGCGTGGGTGGACGACGACGCCCACCAGATCAAGGTAGCGAGCTTGGCCAGCCAGAGTCTTCTACTCAACACTGATCGACACACCCCGTCCCAACGCCTCGGCGAGCCCCCTCAGCCATCCCTTTGTCACTGGCGCATCCGCGTCGTCAGGCAATTCTGATGAGATCTCAACTCCGCCCTCGCTCGCTGTCACGCTGATCACAAGCGATCGACTCCGGTCTTGTCGTGTGGTCACATCGGTGGCCGTCGCCCCCATCGACCCATGCCGTGTCTGCTGCCAGCCAACGCGCAGTTCCTGCGCCCTTTTCCCCGCTGCTTGTACGTTATCGTACACCGTTGTCTTGCCCAAGGCGCATCCCAAAGCCTCCACCCGATCGGTGACCTCGCGATAACTCAGGCCAAGGATATAGAGCGTAATGCTGAGGGTCTTCAAAGCACAGGACTGCCGCGAACGGCTCACACCCTGAGGATAGACACGGAAGCTGCGCCCGCAGCGCACGCAGCGCAGTCGCCTGGCTATGACAGAGTCTTCTTGTAGATCGAGCAACCGCTTAGGGCGGCCTTGTTGCTGATGAGACTTGAAGCGCCGCGCGCCGCACCCGGCGGCCGGGCAGACTTCCGGCTCATAGTAGACTCCTGGATTCACCTGCGGAATTCGCAACTGAAGTCGCATCTGATTCACCTACTTATGTCGAACGGACCAAAGGGTTCTCGCGTTCTGCAAGGACATAAAGACTTAGCAACACAAAGGGCGGGATCATCAGCCAGAAAACGACCTGTAGGCTAGACAGTTCGCCCACCCATCCCGCGAGCATCGCACTCAAAACCCCAAGTGTGCTCATGAATAACCCGTTGAAGGCGGCGATCTTGCCTCGTTCGCCCTCCACCTTACTCAATTGAATCACGTTCACCGCCCCAATCATGCCCAGTCCTACGCCTAAGATTATCGCGCTAGTCCACAGCAAACTGACGTTCTGCGTCGCTCCCCAACTAAACAGAGCAACGATGATCATCGCGCAGCTTGCCAAGTACAACCCCTTCTTTCCGGTCCTTGCCAGCACCAGCCCGCTCAGAAAGAGCGCCGCAATGTAGGCGGTTCCTTGGGAGGACAGCAGCCAGCCGGCATCGGCCGCCGATAGCTTCAACCCAGATACGACCAGTACGGGGATGAAGGTCGAGAAAACCGAAAAACACGCCGTGGCCACGCCATCGGCAAGGCAGATCTGGACCAAGTCCCTGTTTCTGAGCAGTTCTGTGAAGTCACGCCATGCACCAGCAGACGCCACCCTTCTCTCCTGAACTGAGACATTGCTCAAGCTCTTCCTTGCTAGAACAGCGACACCGATTGCGGGCACCGACAGCATCACGGCTATCAACCAGAAGGAGCCCCTGGACCCGATCTCGTTCAGCGCGTAACCGCCCCCAGCATTGGCCCAAGCACCGACAACCCTACCGACATCGAACCCTTATGCCAACCCGCCTTCCCCACGCCTATCCTGCTCAGCCGCCGGAAAAAGGCCGCGTTCACCGACGTGAAGGTGAGCGGACCGACTGTGCCCCTGAGCGCTACCAGTATCAGAAGTAGCTTAGCAGTAGGCACCGCGGGCAAAAGCGATACCAGCACTGAGCCCACCAAGGCACCGATTACGTACACCCTTCGCGAGCCATAGCGATCGATCAGGAATCCAGCGGGCATGGTCGAGACGAACATCCCGATGCCCTGCAGACTTCGAATCAGTCCGATCTCTCCCATGCCTGCTCCGAGATCGATCGCGTAGAGCGGAATGAGCAAGCCCAACATCCCTGCGCCAACGCCGCCACAGATGTTGAGCAGCATGAAACCAAACACGGTTCCGTTGCTGACCGTGAGCTCCCGTATCCAAGCGAGCCCTAACCCGGCTCTGGCCGATACGGAACAGGGCCCTGAATTCGGCGTCGTACTCCGACGCTCGTCTGAAGCAACCAAATCCATTACCCCCGCCTTCGCAGTAGAGGCGATTGATAAAGCAGGCTAGTTGAAAGGCGGTCATCATTGCGGGGCGTCCTTGGAGCAGCTTTGCGGTCTGCACTGCACCGACCAGGGTTTATGACCACGTCTCAGTAAAGTTATGCTCTTTCCCATCAGGGAACTCGTGATCGCGACCACGAGGCCGAGTCGGTCCTTCCGCGGAAGGACCGACTCGGCCTGGCCAACTCTGGCCAATCGCGAAGGAACTACTGTGAAGAAGTTCGAGTAGCGGGTTCAGCCATTTGATTGGCCGACCGAGCGATATGCTTCTCGGTCAAGGGCCGCAGATATGGGTGCTTCCTGTCTTGCCCTGGCTTTCGCACGCTGAAGATCTGTTCGGCCGAACCCTGCTATGACAGCACGGCCAACATCTACGCGATCACCGAGCGGGGCGGCCTCCCACTGATTCCGCTCAACCCCGGCAATGAGAAGCCCCCCCCCGGCATCATCGCCACGCTAGGCACGCCGCTGTGTCCCGATGAGTTGCCCAGGCTCTACTAGGGAAAGGTGGCCGTTAGGTCCTGGCGAGCGATTCGACCGCAACTGACAACAACTGGCTGAGAGTATTCACAATCTCAGGACGGCGCGGCCGCCATTTGTCCCCGCCGACGAAGTCCGACAGACAGAAGAGCGCGGCCAGCTCAGCGCCACGAAACCGGGCTACGGCGAGAATCGATGCCAATTCGGTCTCAAGGGCTATGCAGCCTTGCCGTACGGCGCTCAGGGTCTTACTCTCGGTTTGCCTATATGGAGCATCCGTTGTCCACACTCCACCGCTCGATGCCAAAAGGCCACGGCTAGCAAGCGAAGTGTGAATACTTGCCAGCAATGGAGAATTGACCTCGATCCGAGCTGCAGGTCTTGAATAGTGGTGTGACAGCCCCTCATCGCGCCATGCCCAATCTGGAACGAATAGAGAACCGGCTGCAAAGGCGGGAGTAAGAGGCCTCGCGACCCCGATAACCACAAACCGTCGAACACCGAGGGCGATCAAAGGTTCGAGATGCGAGGTAGCCAAAGGTCCGCCGAAGCCGGCGAAGAGATAAGCGTGACGCTGACCATGGATCGTAAAGGTTCGGGCTCGAAAGAGACCGCCCGGCCATCCTTCCTCTTGCACATCTTGAAAGAGTTCTGTCAGTAGAGCCTCGCCGTCAATGAGGAATGATAGCACGCAAGAAGTTGGCACCGGGGCAAGCGGTGTCTCCAGCCGCCGTAGCCGCAATGCCAAGAAATCCGCTGGGTTGATGATCGCTTGATCTGATGGCTCACTGGAAAGGATAGCCAAGTCATGGCTTAGTGTTCTCTGTCGCACCTATCACTCCTTTACGAAATCTCCGTGGATGCGAGGGCCTCGACGACCACGGTGACAAGGTTGGACGTTTCTTCACGAATCAACTCGTCCGGCTTTCCATCGCGACGGGAGTCCCACCTGGTCCCGCCAACCGAATCGGTTAGGTAGAACAAAGCGGCAAGCTCGATTTCTCGGAAGGCGGCGATAGCCAACAAAGAGGCCAACTCCATTTCTACGGATGCGCACCCCCGCTCCCGAAAGGCTTCTACCTTGCGTCGCGTCTCCCTATATATGGCATCTGTAGTCCACGTTCCACCTTCGTGGACGGTCAATCCCCGTTGTCGGAGGACCGCCAAGACACGATCGCTCAGGGACGACGTGACCTGCACCACATCGGACGGAGGAAGGTAGTGGTAGGATATGCCTTCATCACGAATAGCCCACCTTGGAATAAGCAGGGATCCATACGGTAGCTCCGGACGCAATGTGCCCGCTGTCCCAATAACGCCGAAGCGGCGAACCCCCAAAGCGATGAGTTGCTCAAGGAGGAGAGAAGCGATTGGCGCGCCGTAGCCCGGAAAGAGGTACCCACAGCGCTGCCCGTGAGCCGTAAACGTGATGGCGCGAAACATCGGGTCCGGCCAGAGTTGCTCTTTCACGTCCTGATACCATTCACCAAGCCTCGCGCCAGCGTGCCTGAAGAACGAAATTACACAGCATTCAGGTATGGTGTCCATTGAGATATTGGTTGAGGATCGTAAGCTTGAAAGCCACTCGGAAGGATTGGTAATGGCCTCATCGGTAGGATTACCGTCGAGTAGCGGTAGATAGGTTGAGTACGAGTCACGTTGCACCTTTGGTCCTCTCTTCAATATGCCGATGGCGTTCTGACTTCGCGTTCTACTACCAGCGTTCGTAGCGAACCAACTCCGAGAGGGGCTTGCGCTTCTTGGGCCGAATCTGGTCGTCCGGGTAGCCCAAGGGCGTGAATATGATGGGCTCCACGTCGTCGGGTAGTCCCAGTATCTCCCGCGCCGCCGTTGGGCTGAAGGCAGCAATCCAGCAGGTGCCCAATCCGATGCCGGTTGCCGCCAGAACCAGATGGTCCATGGCGATAGCCACGTCTACGTCAGAGTAATTCTTTCCGGACTCCCCATTAACCCAGGCCTGGCCGGGAAGGCTGCAGATGCAGATGAGCAGCGGCGCCTGGGTGAACCATTCGCGGTCGTAGATTCTCGCCAACTCTTCCTCCCGGCCCTCCGTGTGAATAACGATGGCCTGGAAGGGCTGGCGATTGGCTGCCGCAGGCGCCAGCCTGAACGCTTCCAACACCTGCTCTACCTTCTTTTCCTCCACGGCGTCATGCTTGTACGCCCGCACGCTGTATCGCCGCCGAATGAGCTCCTCGAACTCCATGTCTTATGCTCCCTTCACCGCATCGCGGTCTAGATGGCGGTTGAGATAGGGTCTGTTCTCTGCCTCCTCGCTTCTCCTCGCACCTGGCGTTTCTGCTCTGACTTCCTCTGGCGCGATAAGCCAGACCGACTGGATATCGGCGGCCGGGCCTCCTCGCTCCCTCGCCCTAAGCAGGAATTGCCTGAAGATTGGGCCGTTTATCAGGCACTTATACGGTTTCCCTTTTATCTGGTACGCTTTGCGCGCGTTGATCACCGTTACACTGACGGGTTTGTCAAACCAGATACTCCTAACCATGTTCTTGTTCGTCTGCGATGAGTCCGATCCTTCCGAGTACGCAATGTATCCGTCGTCCAAAACCGTAAGCGAACCTTTGTGGACGGCGTGGGGTGCGCCATTCCCTCCCACCGTGCCTAACACCTTGATAGATTGTGGATCCTTGAATAACGCTACAATTTCCTCTGGTAGCTCAGCCATTTCTTCCTCCTGAATAGTTTTCCGCTCAGTCGATTCTGTTGAGGTCGCTGTCCCCGTGATTCCCGCAGTGCTTGAAGTCATCGTTGTCAGGCGACAAGCCGTAGGCCTTTCTGATGTCGTGAAATCCCTGCACTAGCCTAACATAGTATTCCAACGGTGGCTGTTTCAGGCCGCGGAATTCCGAAGCTCCCCATGGTCTCCACACGAGACTCAACATCTGTACGCCGTGCTTGGCGAAGAACTCACACCCTTCAAAACTGGACTTCAGCGCCTCGTCGACCGTCTTGAAGCCGTGCGGTTGCGCCATTTCCACTCCGGCGACCATGTTGGTGTAAACATTCCCCCAGCCGAAGATATCTACTGCTTCCAACGTTGCACGAATCCAGTTGTCCCGGCCTACCCATTTGTCCTTGCCCGGGCAGATCCATTTGAACAGTCTCTCGTCCCAGACCTCGATGTCGGGACAGTAAGAGGATAGCCCGGTCTCATCATAGATCCTTCTTATGTGTTTCTTGGTATACGCTGGGGCTATCAATTGACTTGGAAACCGTCGAGAAGTGAAGTTCCGGCCGATGGCCTGCAGCACAGCTATGTAGCGGTTCACCTCGTTCTCGAAAGGCTCTGAGCCGCTGTAGTCTGCACCGGCGGTTAGGTTGACTTGGGAGAACCTTCCGGGCTCTTTCAACGCTTCCTTTACGGTTTCGTGAATATCGTCCAGATTCAGTTCCTTTTGGATTTTCCCACTGTCGAGCTGTCTTTGCTCAATCCTATCGGTGAAGAAGGCGCAGTACTTGCACTGATCCCCCGTATCCCAGAAATGGCAGTGCCGGTAGGGTTGAATGTCGATTCTTTGAGGGCGGGCGCTGGCAATCGACTCCATGGGGACTCCCCTACTCGTCTTCTTGCCGTAGTAGTCTGGCCTCGGAGAGAAATCCACCTCATCGATCTGCTTTCCTTGGTCGAAAATGAAGAACTTGCCGTCAACGGCGTCAATAGTATAGGTGTTCCCAAAGCCGGGTCCAGGGGAGACAAGAACCGTCGTCCCATCTCTAAGTAACAAAGGCCCCGGAGAAGCCCTGCCAGAGTTCTCATCTCGCCTAACCCCGTAGGTAGTAGACTCCCTGTGCCGATAATAGGGAGCTTGCACCGCGTCCCAAGCCCTATCTGTCAGTCCTATTCCCCGGCGCTGAACGTCCAGCTTGAGAATCACGAACCTCGGTACACCGGGATACCTGTCAACCAACTGCTCGTAACTCAGTTCCCCATTGCTCTCAGCCACTGTCTTGACCTCCTGATCGGTAGTGTGTTTTGAACTTCTATTCTCCTGCCTGCTGTCGTCCTCGTCCTTCACGTTAGACTAGAGGCGAAGAGTTCGAAGCGATAGCCATTCATAGAAAGCGACTTTCGCAACCTCGACAAGTCCTACACATGAATACAGGCCACAAAGTGCCCGCTGCCTTTGTCCACCAAGAGCGGAATGGTCTGGCTACACTCAGGTGTCGCCACCGGGCACCGAGTATGAAAGTTGCAGCCTGACGGGGGGTTCACGGGACTTGGAACGTCCCCGGTCAATATGACGCGCTTCCGTCTCGCCTCAACCACCGGATCAGCAACGGGAACTGCTGACAACAATGCCTTTGTGTAAGGATGAAGCGGCGCCTCGTACATCGTGATCTGGTCGGCGATCTCTACGATCCTGCCAAGGTACATCACTGCCACGCGATCGCTGATGTGGCGAACGACGGATAAATCGTGAGCGATAAACAAGTAGGTAAGTTGAAACTTCTCTTGAAGATCCTCGAGGAGGTTGAGAATCTGAGCACGAATGGAAACGTCAAGCGCAGAAATGGGCTCGTCACAAACGATGAAACTCGGCTGAACGGCAAGGGCACGGGCGATACCGATTCTCTGCCGCTGACCACCACTGAACTCGTGTGGGTAGCGGCTGATAAAATAGGGGTTCAAGCCCACGATGGAAAGTAGGTCTTGCACTCGTTCCTGCTTCTCCTTGCCGCTGGCGATATTGTGAATCGCCAGCGGCTCACCGACGCTGCTTCCCACCGACTGCCTGGGATTGAGAGAGGCGTAAGGATCTTGGAAGATCATCTGCATCTTTCGGCGCATCTTGCGCAATCTCTCGCCCTTCATTTTGGTAAGATCTTCGCCCTCAAACAGCACCTCCCCGCTCGTGGGGCGGTAAAGCTGCAGAATAGCCCTTCCTGCAGTCGACTTGCCACACCCACTCTCTCCGACCAAGCCAAGGGTCTCGCCCTTCCTGACGAAGAAGCTGACGCCATCAACCGCCTTGACATCCTTTAGCTTCCTCTGAAACAGGACTCCGGTGGTAATGGGGAAGTACATGCGGAGATCCCTCACTTCGAGTAGTATTCCATCTCGTTCCGCCATTCCCTTACCCCCCTTCTGAGACGTTTGCCCAGCAGGCCACGTGGTGCCCAGCGCATACGGAAACCAACTCTGGCGCCCTCTCCAAGCACTTGTCGACGGAATACCTGCAACGAGGCGAGAATTGACATCCAGCAGGGGGATCGATTAGATCGGGTGGAAGACCGTCAATGACAAACAACTTGTCATTCCTCTTCTCATCCAAACGCGGCACAGATTTCATCAAGCCGATGGTATAGGGATGTCTAGGATTGGCAAACAACTCGCGCGTCGTCGCGCTTTCGACGATCCTCCCGGCATACATTACTAGCACTCGATTGGCCATTCCCGCTACCACGCCAAGGTCATGTGTGATGAGGATGACTGCTGTGCCGCTCTCCAGGCAAAGCCTTTTGATGAGGTCGAGAATCTGAGCCTGTATGGTCACGTCCAAGGCTGTCGTCGGCTCGTCGGCCAACAGCAACCGGGGATTGCATGACAGCGCCATGGCGATCATGACACGCTGACGCATTCCACCGCTGAACTGATGGGGATAGCGGTCTAGGCAGCCTTCTGGCGAAGGAATCCCCACCATGCGAAGGAGTTCGATGCTCCAGTTGCGTGCATCAGTCTTGCTCATTTTCAAATGCAGTTCAGCGCTCTCTGAGAGCTGTCTACCTATGGTCAGCACCGGGTTCAGCGACGTCATGGGGTCCTGGAAGATCATAGACATCTTGTTTCCGCGAATAGATCGCAGTTCCCTCTCTTCCAGCTTCAAGAGGTCGTCGCCATCGAACAGCACGTCGCCACCGATAATCCTGCCTGGTGGCTGGGGTATCAGCCTCATAAGCGAGAGGGCCGTAACGCTCTTGCCACACCCGCTCTCTCCCACAATTCCAAGGGTCTCGCCGGCGGCGAGATCGAATGAAACGCCATCAACCGCGCGCACTACGCCGTCTTGAGTGTAGAAGTACGTCTTTAGATCCCTTATTTGCAGGAGCGTATCCGCCAACCGCTTTTCCCCGCTAGACACAACTGTCACAAGAATCCTCTCAAGAACAATGGGCTGGGCTCAGGGTGAAAGCCTAATCAATGTTTTCCCGTAGCACGTCGATATCGCGGCCAAAAACGGCGTCGCATGTCTGGCCGCACAGCTTGTGGGGTGCCCTTCGGTGACCGATTTAGATGTGAAGAGCAGCTTTGGACTCTTCATGAAGGTTGTGCTCATAACTTCTCCTCACGGTCTTACCCGCTGCGGAATAGAGTACATAGTACACGCCCCGTTTGGCGAGTAGCTCCTCGTGGGAGCCTTCTTCCACGATCCGGCCACGCTCCAGAACCACGATGCGGTCAGCATTCTTGATGGTAGCCAGGCGGTGAGCGATGATGAACGAGGTGCGTCCTTTCAGCAGTCGCCGGAGGGCAGCCTGCACTACCTGCTCGGTCTGAGTGTCAATGCTGGCCGTCGCCTCATCCAGTATGAGTATACGTGGATCGGCGATGAGAGCTCGCGCGAAGCTAATAAGCTGACGCTGGCCAACGCTGAGGTTTATGCCACGCTCGTGAATGCGGGTGTCATAGCCCTTCTCAAGCTGAATGACGAAATCGTGCAGCCCCAACGCGTTCGCCACTTCGGCAATCTCTTCATCAGTAGCATCCAATCGACCGCAGCGGATATTCTCCTTTATCGTCCCTGAGAACAAGAAGGGGTCCTGAAGGACGATGCCGATCTGTTTGTGCAGAGAGGCTTGCTTTGTTTGTCTCAGGTCTATGCCGTCCAGTTTCACCGCCCCGTTACTGACATCGTAAAAGCGGTTGATAAGGCTGATAATCGTGCTCTTGCCGGCGCCGGTGGGACCCACAATAGCGACGGTCTCTCCGGGGCGCACCCTGATGCAGACATCATCGAGAACCTTCGCGCCTTCCACGTATGAGAAGTCCACATGGTCAAACTCTACCTCTCCTCTGACGATGCCGAGTTCCACGGCATCGTCTGCGTCCTTGATCGCCGGCTCGGTGTCCAGAACCTCGAAGACGCGCTCGCCGCCAGCCATGGCTCGCTGCAACTGCGTGTATCGCACGCTCAGGTCGCGAATCGGCTCGAAGAACCGGCTAATATAAAGGGTGAAGGCCACGAGAGACCCCAGGGCCAGTTCGCCATTGAGGACCATGAAGCCGCCGTAGATAATCACTAGAGCCGTGCCAACGGCCGAAACGATCTCCACAACGGGCAGCACTACTGCCGATATT
This sequence comes from Chloroflexota bacterium, assembly GCA_004297765.1. GTDB lineage: Bacteria > Chloroflexota > Dehalococcoidia > FW602-bin16 > FW602-bin16 > FW602-bin16. The sequence continues at coordinate 76,199 of SCTZ01000071.1, forward strand.
TTCCCTGCCTCAAGGTTTGCGTCGAGATGTGCTTCGTTGATGTCGCCGAACTTCCTGAGGTTGAAATGCTCGCGGGAGAGGCTCTGGGTCACACGGACACCGGAGACGTTTTCATGGATACTGGCGTTGACGACAGATATAGCGGACCTTACTTTGCGGAAGCTGTCGCGTGACAACTGCTGCCAGCGAGCCATGATGACTGTCATTATCGGTATCACGACCAAAGTGGCGAGGGCAAGTCGGACATTCATGGAAAGCAGTACAACGCAGATCCCTACCAAAGTTATGGCGTCGCTAACCAAATTCAGTGTTCCGGTCGTGACCAGGTCTTGAAGGACGAAGACATCGTTCTGGACGCGCGACATGACGCGCCCCATCTCGTTGCGATCGAAGAAGCTGATAGATAGCGTTTGGAGACGGTCGAGCATCTGGGCCCGAATCACGTGGAGGACAGTCTGCCCGACGTAGGACATTGTCCAGACCTCGTAGTACTGGGCCAGCCATTGGGCAATGGAGTTCAGGATGAAGAGGGCTGCAAGCAGGTTAAGTCCGCCGAGGTCGCTTCGGCTGATATAGCCATCGATGGCGACCTTCACAAGATAGGGCCCGGCAAGATTGGTGAGGGAAACGACCAACATAGCAACGATTGCTCCGACGGCCTTCACCTTGTAGGGCGCCATGTATTTAACGAGGCGGCCCACAGTTCGCCCATCGAACGCTTTGCCCTGGTATTCGTCGTCGAGGGATTCCATAGCCCTCCGGATGGCTCCCGGCCCCATACCCATCCCCATCCCACCACCTAAACCCCCGCCACCATACATCATTGTTGGGCTCCTACTAGTCGGCTTGCGACAGTTGAACCAGCGCCATCCGACTCTGTTTTCTTTGCCAATTCTTCCTCGTCTCTTAACTGCACATCATAGATGCGCTTGTAGATCCCATTTCCGGCTATGAGATCTCCATGGCGGCCGCGCTCCACTACGCGTCCGTCTTCCAAAACGAGGATTTGATCGACATTCTTTATAGTCCTCAGCCGATGAGCAATGACGAAAGTGGTTCGGCCTTTCATCAGTTCGGCTAAGGCTGCTTGGATTAAGTGTTCGGTTTCCATATCTACGCTCGACGTGGAGTCATCGAGAATCAGGATGCGCGGGTTGAGAAGCAGCGTACGAGCAATGGCCACCCGCTGCTTCTGGCCTCCAGAGAGGGTGACACCTCGCTCGCCAACCCATGTGTCATAGCCGTCCGGCAGACCCATCACAAAATCGTGAATGTGTGCCGCTTTGGCAGCGGCGAATATATCTGCGTCGCTGGCACTGACCGAGCCGTACGCTATGTTGTCTTTGATTGTCGCCGAGAACAGGAAAACGTCTTGCAGGACAATGCCGATATTTCGACGGAGGGACTCGATGGTCACGTCGCGAACGTCGACCCCATCAATGGTGATTCGTCCGGCAGTCACATCGTAGAATCTCGGAATGAGATTGGTTAGCGTGCTCTTGCCGCTACCGACGCTGCCAAGGAGGGCTATCTTCTCGCCCGGCCCGGCGTCGACATCGACGCCGTCGAGCACCCGGCTCCGCTGGTTGTAACTGAAAGAGACGTTTTCGAAGCGAACGTAGCCTCTTACGTCGTTTAGTCTCGTAGCGTGCGGCTTCTCTTTCACTTCGGATTCGGTGTCCAAAATCGCAAACACTCTCTCACCGGCTGAAGTCGCCCGTGAAAACATGTTGACCAAAAAGCCCAAGGTGCGGACTGGCATTGCTAACATAATGATGTAGCTATTGAAGATCACAAGTTCACCTATGGACAACCGTCCCTCGATGACCTCCCGCCCCCCGTACCATAGGATGGTCAGCGTGGCTAGGCTCAGAATAAACGCCATGAACGGCTGGTTAAACGCAGCCTGCCGGTTGGCCTCGATGCTCAAGTTAGTTACCGCTTGATTCCTGAGATTAAACTTGCCTGCTTCGAACTGCTCTAACCGAAACGCCTTCACTACTCGCATTCCGCCGAGATTCTCCTGAAGCACGTTGCCCATAGCCCCGATTGCCTCTTGAACTGCTGTCCAGATTGGCAGCAATCGGCGACTCAGCGTAACAGCTCGAAAAGCCACGACGGGAAGAAAGGCGAAAGAGATGAGGGCAAGCCTCCAGTTTACCGACAGCATTATGGCCAGCGTCGCGGACAAGAGAAGGAAAGTGTTCACCAGCCTCACGGTTCCCATGCTCACGAACTGGCGAATGGCTTCGACATCCACCGTAGTCCGGGACATGAGTTGGCCGGTCCGCGTCTTGTCGTGAAAAGCAAAGCTGAGACGTTGGATGCGATCATACAAGAGATTGCGCAGGTCGAAAGCCATTTTCTGGGATATGTACTCGCTAAGATAGGACTGGCCGTAGGCTGCCCCTCCTCTAACAACGGCGATGCCTATTATCAGTAGGGCGGAAAGCAGCAGAAGGGCGCGGTCGCCGCCGAGAATGCCCAGGTCAATAGCCTTCGAAAGAATCCCCGGCACGACCACGGAGCAGACCGTTGTTCCGATGAGGCAGAGGTTCGCCAGAACTGCAGCCCTCCAGTAGGGCCCTATGAGTTTGAGAAGCCGCCATGTTACAGCCATTCTTCTTGTCCTCGTTTTCCAGTCGTTTTGAATTGTCCGATTGCCTGCCTAGAGGTGACCGGACGATCACCTCTAGGCACAGCCGCCCTTCCTGTAAACGCAGCGCTCTTATCTGGGGCTTTGTTCTCTGGACAGATAGACAGCCCGGTCATAGTGTCGCACGTGTGGATGCTTTCGCTCTTCCTCTTCTTTCCTTGCTTTGGACGATTGTGTCCGAACTTCTTCAGGGGCAATGAGCCAAACACCTGCCAACTCCGAGTCTGGACCGCCTCTTTCTCGCGCTGCCAGATAGAACTCTTTGTAGAGGGATCCGTTAATCACGTATCGGTAGGGTTTCCCCTTGATTTGATAACTCTCGCGATTGGCCCCAACGATGGTTACTGCAACCTTCTTGTCGAACCAGATGCTTCTCAGCAGGTTGCTATTGGTTTGGGATGATTCGAGGGTTTCCCTGTAGGCCAGATGACCGTCATCAAGAACGGTCAGGCTTCCCTTTACAACGGCATGTGGGTTCCCGTGCTCGTCAGTTGTCGCCAGTAGCTTCAGGGTGCCCTTATCTTTGATCAGTTCAACGACTTCTGGGGGTAAAGCTACCATTTGAAACACCTCCTAATTCACAAATTCGGGATAGTCGAGCCGGCTAAGGTCCGTATCAGGATGAATAGCGCAGCGCCGGTAGTCGTTGAAGTCTGCTGCCAGGTTGTACTTTCGCCTGATGTCACGCATCCCCGAGGCAAGCCTCACGTAGTACTCCAGCGGAGCGGGTCTCTGCTTCTCTTTGTAGAAGACAGAACCCGGTTGTACCCACAGTATGGTTAGTGACGTCGTTACGCCGTGCTGAGCGAAGAACTCGACCCCTTGCAGATCGGATTCTATGGCTTCGTCGATGGTCTTGAAGCCGTATGGTTGCGCTAGCTCCGCCCCACCCACCAACTGACTGCAGACATTGCCTCTGCCGAACACTTTGACCGCGTCGATGGCGTTGTTTATCCAGAACTTTCTGCCAAAGTATTTTGCCTTGCCTGGGCAAATGCGCTCCCAAAGCTTCTCATCCCATACTTCTATGTGGGGCTCATAGGTGGTTGCACCTGCCTCGGCCAACCGCTCCAACTGTTCGCGTGGAATAGCAGAGGCCACCAGCCGAGCTGGAATGCCTTTACTGCCGAAGGACCGGCGCAGCGCGCTCAGCACCCTGACGTATTCATTTGCCTCGTTTTCGTACGGACTGCTCCCCCCGGGATCTGAGCCGGCTATCAGTCGAAACGCTGTCCACTTACCTTGCTCTCTCAGGGCCTCGTCCAGCGTCTCGACTATGTCCTCCAGCTCTGCCTCGGTCTTGCCCTTGGTCTGCTGGGCGCGGGTGCAATAGTGGCAGGGATGCTTCTGCTGCCAGAAGTAGCAGAACCCATATACCGAGATGTTCAAGCTATCTGGCGGTCCAGCGTGTACCACCCGGTGCATCGGCGTGCCGCGACTGGTCTTCTTGCCGTAGTACTCCGGAATCGTCGCAAAGAAGACCTCCTCTACCGGCTCGCCGTTGTCTACGAGCTGTAGCTTGCCATCTACAACGTCAATGGTATAGGGTTCTCCTCTAGTCAGCGTGTTGCGCGGTCCCTCCGATTCGGCACTCACTCGGCAGAGGTGGGTTCCATCTCTCAGCACAGCCCCTGCGATAGACCTTCTCTGGACGAGCCTTCCCTGGTCCTCCACGACGTCTTCGAATACAGCGTTCGATTCTCGTGCTCGTTCGAACGCCCTTTCGGTCAGAATCGCGCCGCGTATTGCGGCGTCGATTTTGAGGGTAACAAACTTGGGTACGTGTGGGTATTTCTCTAGGACTTCCTTGTAACCTAGTTCGCCGTTGGCCTCGCTCACTTCTTTTCCTCCTATTGCTCCGTTGCATGCTTTCTACGTTTGGACTAGGGTCCCTATTACTCACGACATCTCCTGTCGTAGAACGGTTGGAATGGCATCACCTCCCCTCATCGATTCTTGTTCTGCCCCAGAGATAGCACTATTAGCGAAGCATTGCGGCGCGAGCCTCCTCGTCTAGCCACCTATAGTGCCCGTTGCGGCTCAGGGTGCCCCTCAGCTCGTCTGGGTGATAGTAGCTCCAGTGCGCTGTGAAACTGTAAGCTGAGTAGAGGCTGACAAAGGGCGCATACTTCTTCAGGATCAGCCGCTGCGCATCCAAGACGATCTCCTTTCGCTTCGCCTCGTTGAACTCCCTCATCTGGCGGCCGACGATCTCGTCCACCTCCAGATCCGACCATCCGGCGAGATTGCCCCAGCCGACCCCCCGCGACGTAAAGTTCCGCAACGCCATATTGGCGTCGTTGTAACCTAGCGGAACCGGCCCGACCGATATTTGGAAGTTCCCGTTTACCATCGTCTGAGGCTGCCAGACAGTGTTCAAGTCCTGAGGCACCAACTTGGTCTTGATCCCCACGGCAGCCAATTGATTGCGGAGGATTTCAGACAATAGGGCGTACTTCGGCTGGTTAGGGTATTTCAGCTCGAACTCCCGGCTGTTGTCCCAGCCTACCGCCTCCAGAAGCTGCTTGGCTTTTCTCACGTCGTGAGGGAAGTACTTCTTCACTTCATCGGCAGAAAGCGCCCACAGGGGAAGGTTGGGGCCTACCGGCCCGCTTATCTCCCCTTCGCCCAGTTCGGCACGGTCGATGAACTCCTTGATGTCGAGGGCGCTATAGACGGCCTCTCTTACTCGCACGTCTCTGAACGGGCCGTTGTTATCGGCGCGCAAATACAACACGTAGGGAGTGCCGAGTTGCTTATAGACCACCACGTCTGGGCTATAGCTCTTCAATTCCTCCGCTTCCACCTTGTCGCGTGCGCTGATAACGTCGATCTGTTTGGCCTTGAAAGCGGCGGCGCGAGCCGCCGGGTCTGTGATGACGCGCTGGACTATTCTATCCACGTACGGCCGCTCTGCCGTCCACCAAGCATCTGGCCGCCTCTTGAAAGAGATTACGCTCGCCGGGTCGAACTGTTCGAGCACATATGCCCCAGGTCCGATGGCAACCGTGTCCTTCAGTTTCTTCTCGATCAACTCCTTGGGAATGACGACGCTAGGGAAGGGAGCGATCAAACCGTTGTAACTGATCAACCAGGCATTCGGCTCTTTTAGTTTTACCACGAAAGTTGAGGGGTCGGGCGTTTCGTAATGGTCCACAAAGTCGACGAATACTCCCTTGTTTCCCGTGCGTGGATCAGCTACCATGTCTTGCCATGACGCTGCGATGTCCTCGCTGGTTACAGGTCGGCCGTTGACGGGTGGTATGTTCTGGAACCTTGCGTTGGGCTTGATCTTAAAGACGTAGGTCAATGGGTCCGGCATCTCCAGGGATTCGGCCAATGCCAGTTCGGTCTCGCCGCTCCTGTCATCAATGTTGACAAGGTGGTCATAGACGTAGGTGTTGCTGCCGCTGCCGCCCGTATGAGGATTCAGATTCGAGAACTGCGAAGGTGCGGCCAGATTCAGCGTGCCGCCTCGCTTCGGGATAGCCGCAGATGGGGTCGTGCCGACGGCGGCGCTCGTCTGCTTGGCGACAGACGCAGGGCCACAGCCCAGCATACCGCTTATCGTCAGCGTGCCTAAGGCAGCGCCAGCTCCCCGCAGAACGGACCGTCTGGATACGCGTTTTTGCCAAATAGCCCAATAATTCGAATCCGATCCCATGGTATTGTTAGTGTCCTCCTTGGTTTGTGATAAGCGATCTGGCGGACAATTAACGTCTTCCGCGCAGACGTGGGTCGAGGATGTCTCGCAAGGCATCCCCCATTAGACTGGTCCCAAGGACCGCGAGACTCAGCGCAATTCCCGGTGCCAGGGCTAGCCATGGCGCGGCTCGGAAGTAGGTGCGCGCCTGCCCCCCAATGTCCGCACCCCACGACGGATTCGGTGGGGGAACACCGAGACCGAGGAAACTCAGCGATGCCTCTGCCAGGATCACGCTACTGATGCGGGTGGTTATCAGCACTATCGCCAGGGGTAAGAGGTTGGGAAGAATGTGCCTCAGGAGTATTCGGAGGTGCCCAGCTCCCAGAGATCTGGCCGCCTCCACATATTGGTTCTGTTTCTCGGAGAGGGCGGCGCTCCGAATCACGCGCACACCGGCGAAGGCGCCAACAACCGAGAGAGCCACGACAAGAGTGTTGAAGCCAGGGCCGAAGGCGAACACAAACAGGAAGAGAATGAGCAGGTCAGGCATCATGGAGAAGAGCTCGCTGCCACGCTGGATGAGGTAGTCCGGCCAGCGCTGGAAATAGCCAGCAATCAGGCCGAGGAGGGTAGCCAGCATGGCGCCCAGAGTGGCTACTATCGCGCCGACAGTTAGAGAGGTTCGGCTCCCCCATACGACTCTACTGAGGACGTCCCGTCCTGCTCGGTCGGTGCCCAGAAAATGAGATTCGCTCGGTTTCTGGAGAATGCCGTAGGAAGCATCCGTGGGATCGTACGAAGTAATGAGGGGCGCAAGAATGGCCACCAACACTATGAGCAGGACGCAGAGTGCCCCAAAGACTCCCAACGGATGCTTGATAGCGAGTCGCGCTGCATCTATCAAGGGCAAAGGCAAACGCAATCGCCATTCTGACCTGCTGGAGCTTATGCTTAGTTCACGACCTACCGTGGTCATTCTGTTCCTCCTTCTGACTACTGGTAGCGAATTCTGGGATCGAAGTAGGCGTAGCTTACATCTACAAGAAGGTGGCTGATAATGATGGCGGTGCCTATGTAGAGCGACATAACCTGCACGACGGGGTAGTCTTTTGAGAGGATAGCCTGGTAGATGTACTGTCCCAACCCGTTGACCGACATCACCTGCTCGAGAATAACAGAGCCACTGACGATCGCTCCCAGCCGCGCCCCCACGATGGTCACAATAGGGATCACGGCGTTTTTGAACATGTGCCGGCTTACCACCATGATCTCGGCGAGGCCCTTGGACCTGGCCGTCCGAATATAATCCTGATGCAGCACGTCAATGCACGCCGAACGGGTGAAGCGCATGAGAGCAGCCGAACCTTCCAATGCGAGCAAAAGTATGGGAGGCAAGAATAGCCGTGCGTTGGTGCCCGGATCTTCAAAGGGAGAGGCATACTGCAGCGGGGGAACGTAGTTCCACCACAGAGATGGCAAAACGATGAGTAGAGTAAGAGCAAAGAACGCCGGGACCGAAAGGGTGACCACGGTGAAGAGGCGAACAGCGTAGTCGACAAAACTGTCGCGGAACACGGCGGACAGGATGCCGCCGGAGACGCCGAAGACGGTCCCAAACACGAGGGTGAGGAACCAGATCTCAAGAGTCACGGGAAGCCTGGCTATGATTTGGGGACCTATGGGCTGGTTGGAGATGATCGAGTTTCCGAGGTTGCCCGTTACCACGTTGCGGAGCCAGGTAAGGTATTGGATGGGCAAAGGGTCGTTGAGACCGAGATGCTGACGCAGCGTTTCAATCTCCTGCGGGGAAGCCTCAGGACCGAGCACGATAGCTGCCGGGTCCCCGGGTGCAACCCGGAGAAGAAGGAAGACGAGCATAGAACCCACCAAGAGTAGGGGGAGCAGAAAGAGTGACCTTCTCAGTATGTATGCCAACATGCCTAGACTTCCTCCTTTCTCACGCCCTTGGCCAGAATCTTCTACTCAACACTGATCGACACGCTCCGTCCCAACGCCTCGGCGAGCCCCGTTAGCCATTCCTTTGTCACTGGAGCATCCGCGTCGTCCGGCAATTCTGACGAGATCTCAACTCCTCCCTCGTCCGTCGCCACGCTGACCACAAGCGATCGACCTCGGCCCTGTCTTGTGGTCACGTCGACAGCCGTCGCCCGCATCGACCGATGCCAAATCTGCTGCCAGACAGCCCGTAGCTCTCGCGCCCTTTTCCCTGCTGCTTGTACGTTATGGTGCACCGTCGTCTTCCCCAGGGGAGATCCCGAGGCGGCCAGCCGATCGGTGACCTCGCGATAACTCAGGCCAAGGATGTAGAGCGCAATGCTCAGGGTTTTCAAAGCACAGGACTGCCGCGAACGGCTCACACCCCGAGGATAGACACGGAAGCTGCGCCCGCAGCGCACGCAGCGCAGTCGCCTGGCCGTGACAAACTCTTCTTGTAGGTCGAGCAACCGCTTGGGGCGGCCTTGCTGCTGGTGAGGCTTGAAGCGCCGCGCGCCGCAGCCGGCGAACGGGCAGACTTTCGGCTCATGGTAGACTTCCGGATTTACTTGCTGGATTCGCAGCCGAAGTTGCATCTGATTCACCCACTCACGTCGAACGACATCGCCCTAACAAAACAGGCCAACCTTTCAAGGTTGGCCTCCAGTTTTCCAGTCAGCTCTCACGCAACTAAAAAAGCCAACCCTCATGGGGTTGGCCTCCAGTCGTCCAGTCAGCCCCTCATGACGGCGTACAACAGCATGGTCGACAGGTACACCGACACCCCACGGCGGTCGCTCCCTTCATTACAACAGTGACGTGTTCCGCTCTACTCGTCATCTTCACAGCGAATAAACTCCAGTAAGCAACTTTAGTTAGTCAACATTATGCGTGGCGAGCATCCGCTTGTCAATACGTCAATTTCCCCATTTACCGAACGGTCCTCACGGCACGCCTCTCGAGATCAATCGCTGCTCCGAATCGATCCAGCGAGAAGATCTCCGCGAATGGTTTTCGTGGCTTTGCGGCTGGCCTCTCAGCGGCTATGCCGATTGCTGTCAGAGCCACTAGCCTGAGCTCCTCTGGAATCCCAAGCACCTGTTTTGCTTTTGCCTCATCGAACGCGCCAATCCAGCAGGTTCCGTAGCCAAGGCCAGTTGCTGCTAGGACCATGTTCTGGAGAGCGATTGTTACGTCAATAGCAAACCACCTTTCGCTCAACCTCGGCAGCCCGACCCCAGCGATTACCACGTCGGCATGCGGGATCCAGATCTGGTTGTTGCAGGCTATCCCAAGCGCTTTTTTGACTTCGGGATCCCGCACCGCCACGAAGTGCCATGGTTGCCCGTTGTGTGCCGACGGCGCCTGTCTCCCCGCTTCCAGAATAATCGTCAAGTCCTCTGTTGGAACATGAGCCGGATTGTACTTGCGCACACTTCTGCGCTCCAACACTGTCGCAATGGTATCCTTGGACATTGTTTTGTGTCCCCCCTGTGACTTGCGTGGCAGTCATCTCGCCACTGCCTCTCGAATTCCGCCGAGGGCTTCGAGGCCCGCCTCAGTCCGCAGCGTGGCCGCCCTATCAGTGCTCTCCCACGGGAGGTCCAGGTCATCCCGGCCGAAATGCCCGTAGGCGGCCGTCTGACGGTAGATAGGACGCCGTAGGCTCAGGTCCCGGATGATAGCCGCCGGGCGAAGGTCAAAATGCTTCCTAACCAGGTTGGTAATCTCGTCATCGCTGATTACCCCTGTACCGAACGTGTCTACCATTAGCGAAACTGGGGAGGCCACACCGATAGCGTAGGCAATCTGCACCTCGCTACGTTCGGCCAACCCTGCCGCCACAATGTTCTTGGCCACCCAACGCGCGGCGTAAGAGCCTGACCGGTCGACCTTGGTGGGATCTTTCCCCGAGAAGGCGCCACCGCCGTGCCGGGCGTAGCCACCGTACGTGTCCGCAATGATCTTGCGTCCGGTCAGCCCCGTGTCCCCCTGGGGACCTCCCACGACGAAGCGTCCCGTGGGGTTGATGAAATACCGCGTCCCATGGTCGAGCAGCCATTCGGGGATGGTCTTCCTGATCACCCCCGCGATCAGATCCTCCCTGATTACCTCCACAGGGACGTCCGGCTCGTGCTGCGCGGACACCACCACGGTGTCTACGCGCACCGGTCGACCGTTGTCATACTGCACAGTAACCTGGGTCTTGCCGTCTGGGCGCAGGTAAGGGATCTCCTGCGCTTTGCGAGCTTCGACCAGGCGCTGAGCCAGCTTATGTGCCAGGGAGATGGGCAGGGGCATCAACTCCGGCGTCTCCTGGCAGGCGAACCCAAACATCATGCCCTGGTCCCCTGCGCCGACAGCCTCCAACTCCCCGTCGTCCACCTCTGCCTCCCTGGACTCCAATGCCCTATTGACGCCCACGGCGATATCCGCTGATTGTTTGTCAATGGACGTAATCACCGCGCACGTGTTTCCGTCAAAGCCATACTCAGCCCGGGTGTAGCCGATTTCCTTCACCGTCTGGCGAACGATGTTTGGGATGTCCAAATAGGACGAGGTGGTTATCTCCCCGGCCACAAGGACCAGTCCAGTGGTAACCGTGGTCTCGCAGGCTACGCGGGCCAGGGGATCTTTTTCCACGATAGCGTCCAGGATGGCGTCCGAGACTTGGTCGGCGACCTTATCCGGGTGCCCCTCGGTCACCGACTCCGATGTGAATAGATGGCGTCCATTCCGTCTGGAACCTGAGTTTGTCACCTGAATGAGCCCTCCTATACTCTGCCTATTTCGTCGCAGCGCCTACACTGTATCGTCGACATCGCCCCAACAAAACAGGCCAACCTTTCAAGGTTGGCCTCCAGTTTTCCAGTCAGCTCTCACGCAAACTAAAAAAGCCAACCCCCATGGGGTTGGCCTCCAGTCGTCCAGTCAGCCCCTCATGACGGCGCACAACAGCATGGTCGATAGATACACAAACACCCCAGAAGCTCTGCTGCCTGCACAGCAATCACGTTGTCCGCTCTATCAGTCAGCTTCACGGCAAATAAACTCCAGTAAGCAACTTTGCTTAGTCAACATTATGCACGGCAGATGGCCGCTTGTCAATACGTCAATTTCCCCAATAACCGAACGGTTACTGCCGAACAATAGCTTTATCGCAGTTTCCTCTGACTTTTCCGAACGACGAAGACGGCGAGCTTGGCCAGCAGGTTGGGGACTACTCTCACCTCGCGGCCACCGCTAAGGTACCACGCGCGAGCGATCACCAGGTTACGCGACGCGCAGAAGTCGTGAAAGTCCTTTACCGTCAACAGGCGAATGTTTGGGTTATCGTACCATTCGTGGGGCAGGTGGTCGGTCTTGGGCATCCGACCGGTGACCAAGAGTTGCCAGCGAATTCTCCAGTGCCCGAAGTTGGGGAAGCTAACGATTCCAATGCGTCCGACACGCAACATCTCCGCGAGAATGAGCTCCGGCTTGTGGACAGCCTGCAAGGTCTGACTGAGGATGACGTAGTCGAAGACGTCGTCAGGATAATCACCCAGCCCTTCGTCCAGGTCGCCGTGGCATACGGAGAGCCCCCTGCCAACGCACTGTCGTACTCCATCGTCGGATATCTCCACTCCCCTGCCGATGACTTGTTTCTTGTCCACCAGCAGCTTCAGCAACGATCCGTCGCCACACCCCAGGTCGAGCACCCGCGATCCCGGCTTAAGCAGACTAGCTATGAGCAGATAATCGAATCGTCCGTTAAATCGGGTCTCTCCGACCCCCGCCAGGGGCTTCATGGCTATCTCACCGTCGCATCGAGCGTGTGCGCCAGAAAGCTCGAGATGAGAGGGGTCTGCACCGCTTCTTCGAGCAAGAAGGCGTCATGGCCATAGGAAGAGTTGACCTCAAAGTAGGTCACGTCGCCCCCGTTGGCGTTGATCGCACGCACGATCTCCCTTGATTGGTGGGAAGGATAGAGCCAATCGGAAGTGAAGGCGATCACGAGAAACCGGGCGCTGACGTCGCGAAAGGCATCCTGCAGCGAGCCGTGCCCATTGGCCAGATCGAAATAGTCGATGGCCTTTGTAACGTAGAGATAAGTATTGGCATCAAAGCGCTTGGTAAAGATGTCGCCCTGGTAGCGCAAATAGCTTTCGACCTCGAAGTCAGGGGAGAAATCGTAGCCGTAGTTCGCCTTGTCGCGCAGTCGTCGACCAAACTTGTTGCGCATCGCCTCGTCGCTGAGATACGTAATGTGTCCGACCATCCTGGCAATGGCCAGCCCCGACGCGGGGCTGGCCTTGGAGTAGTAGTCGCCACCTTGCCAATTGACATCGGCCATTATGGCCTGGCGCCCGACCTCGTCGAAGGCGATACCCTGGGCCGATTGGTGAGCAGCGCTGGCGATGGAGATGCACGAGCGCACTCTATCTGGGTGATGTACTGCCCACTCCAGCGCCTGCATTCCCCCCATGGATCCGCCGGCTACCGCCAGAAGTTGCTCGATGCCAAGGTGATCGATGAGCTGCACCTGGGCTCGCACCATGTCGGCGATGGTAACGATGGGGAAGCTCAGCCCATAGGGCCGACCTGTTCGCGGCTCGATAGACGAAGGTCCCGTCGAGCCGCGGCAGCCGCCGATGACGTTGGAGCAGATGACGAAGTACTTGTCGGTGTCGAAGGCCTTGCCCGGCCCCACCATGTTGTCCCACCAGCCAAGGCGTCGCCTAGCGACAAGCGTCTCTTCCTGGTCCGCAGCGTCCATTCCTGTCTCAAGGGCACTCACGCCGTCGGACTCGGCGCTAACCCCGGCGGCGTGAGCATCGCCCGACAGTGCGTGAAGAGCCAGGATAGCGTTGGTGCGAGATGCGTTTAACGCTCCATAGGTTTCGTAGGCGAGCGTGATCGGGCCGAGACGCTCGCCGCTGTCCAACTCAAGCTCGTTAGGCGGCTCGGCAAAGGTGAAGTAGTTCGTTCGCACCGGCCCTAGTGTGTCTGCCCGGGTAGCCATCGCAACGTCGCTCCACTCAAACCTGTGACAACGCCTGATCCAGGTCCGCGATTATGTCTTCGATATGCTCCAAACCGATAGAAAGGCGAACGAAGTCCTCGGTGACGCCGGTGGTCAGTTGTTGTTCGGGAGTTAGCTGCTGGTGAGTAGTGCTGGCCGGATGGATCACCAGGGATTTGGCATCGCCGATATTCGCCAGGAGGGAGAACAGCTTCAGGTTATCGATGAACTTGCGTCCGGCCTCGCGCCCGCCTTGGATCCCAAAACCGATGATGGCACCGAACCCTTTGTGGTGGTATTTCACTGCAGTCTTGTACGACGGGTGGCTCGGCAGGCCCGGGTAGTTCACCCAATTGACTTTGGGATGCTCTTCGAGATACCGGGCGACCCTCAGGGCGTTTTCGCTATGTCGCTCCATACGCAACGGCAGAGTCTCGAGCCCCTGGAGGAAAAGGAAGGAGTTGAACGGGCTCAAAGCGGGTCCAATATCGCGTAAGAGCTGCACGCGGGCCTTGATGATGTAGGCTGCCGGGCCGAAGGCTTCGACGTACCTGACCCCATGGTAGCTCGGATCGGGCTCGACGAATTCGGGGAAGTTACCGTTGGCCCAGTTGAACTTGCCCGAGTCCACAATCACGCCCCCGATAGAGGTGCCATGTCCGCCGATGAACTTCGTGGCCGAATGTACGACGATGGCAGCACCGTGATCGATAGGTCGGACGAGATAAGGAGTGGGCATTGTGTTGTCGATGATCAAAGGCACGCCGACGTCGTTTCCAATAGCTGCGACTGCCTCGATGTCGAGCGTGTCCAGTTTCGGATTGCCGACCGTCTCAGCAAAGAAGGCCTTGGTTCGCGGCGTGACCGCTCGACGGAAGCTCTCCGGATCTGATGGATCGATGAACTTGACCGTTATGCCTAACTTCGGGAGCGTTTGGGAAAAGAGGTTGTATGTGCCGCCATAGAGGCTGTTGGCTGAGATGAGCTCGTCGCCAGCCCGAAGGATATTCAGGATCGCCAGGGTCTCTGCCGCCTGCCCGGATGCAACTGCAAGAGCGCCAACTCCCCCCTCGAGTTGAGCGACTCGTTTCTCAAACACGTCGTTGGTCGGGTTCATTATCCGAGTGTAGATATTGCCGAACTCCTGGAGGGCAAATAGCTTGGCCGCGTGGTCGGCATCGTTGAACACATACGAGGTCGTGGCATAGATCGGCACAGCCCGAGCATTGGTGGTCTTATCAGGCTCCTGCCCACCATGCAGGGCCACCGTCTCGAAGCGCAGGTTGTTTGCATCTGAACTCATGGTTGGGATCTCCTTGTCTTGTGTAATGTTTTGGCACCTTCTCGGCCGATCAACTGGTGACAGCGACGCAGCCATGCGATCCAGGGCGCCTCTTCCAGAGCACAAAGGGGGGTCCTAACGCCCCGTAAAGAAAAAGGTCCGCGCTCCTGTGGCAGAAGCTCGGACCTCTAGTCGCCTAGTCAGTCGGAATCACTTGGTGCAGGGAACCTTCTGAGGGAAGCGAATCTTCTCCACCCTTTCGATCTGGACCACGCGGCCGTCCTGGACGATCAACTGGACGGAGCCATACCGGATGGTACGGAGCGCCTGCAGTGTCGCCCGCAGCACTGTTTCCTGTTCTCGGGTAAGCACTGTACCTTCCATGATCACAACGGCTCCTGAGAGCGTGGATTGGGTCCCGATCCTACGATGGAACCCCGCAAAATCGAAACCTGTGCTTCCTTAGGCGAAGTTGACCACTTTGTTGGCTACGATCAGATCCACCAGTTGGTCGTAGCCGATGACCTGGACAGATGCCGGCAGCTTACCCGCAACTCCGCGCTTGTCCACGTCGGGCGCCACCGCGTACACCTTGGCTCCCTTGGCAGTCAGCGCCCGAGCATCCAGGTAGACGCCGTCCTGGATCAGGACCACCTGGGTGTCGGAGTCGAACTCAGCCACCTTGAGCCCGTTGGCACCATAAACCTTGTCGACGAGGTATAGATTACTCATCTGCTTTGCTCCCTCATTGCTTAGGTGAGGCCGAAGGTCAGGATGTGGAGGGACAGAAGGATAACCGATCTCCATCTCCCGACCCCCTGACCCCGCGCTAGAAATCGATGGTCACATCCGCCTTGTTGATCAGGGTGAGGACCTCGCGCCGCGGAACGATCTCGACGTCCTCCGCCAGGTCGGACGCCGTCAGCCCACGCTCCTCCAGCGCCTCCTGCTCGGCCTTCAACTTCACACCCGCCTTGGCAAGGGTGCCAAGGTAGCGACCGGAATCGGCGCGATCTACGTCCTTGTTAGTGAAGTAGACCCCGTCACCCAGGTAGACGACGTCCATGGTGTGCTCGTCTACGCCACTGGTCACGCCGACGACGGCCCGCAAACCCTCATTGTAGAAGATGCTGCCGTAGGGAGCACGGTTGAACGTAAAGACGACATGTTTCTGAGGCATGATCTTTCCTCCAACTACAAAGTTATCAGGCGATCGACCTCGCCGATGATCTCGGCGAAGTCCGGCAGGCCGCCCACGCGGACGCCCTCGATGTAGTCCTTGCCCTTCTCCAGACCGCGCGCGTTGACGCAGATGCCGCAAGCGATGATGCTGCCGCCCTTGCCCACGATCTCGGCAAACCGGTCCTTGGGCAGAACCGGCAGATCGGGGAAGGTCTGATACTTGATCGGGTTATACACCCCGTCGAGGTACCAGAACTGGCGAACCTCGTGCCCTTTGGCCAGCGCAGCCTGGGCGATATTGGCCGCTGTCTCCCAGTTCTCATACTGATACGGTCCGCTTGTGAGCAAAATGCCTATCTTTGCCATGTCTTCCTCCTCAATGCTAAATGGATGTTCTCCTTACCTCGTCTCACTTCTATAAAAAAAGGCCTTCGCCGTTTGAGCGAAGGCCTCTAGTTGTCTGGTCAGCCTGTCAAAACGAGTTCATGCTTGCGCTACCCACTACAGCCGTAAATACGACAGCATGGGTGCTGTATACACATACATATCTTCTGGTTAGGCGTCAGCCTGACCTCGTCCGGCCCGTTCGTGAGCGGTGTCCGAGCGTACGGCACCCCTACCGTGAGGCCGCTCATGCGCCCGAAGATGCGACTGTAATTGATAACATTGTCGCTCGACTTACTATACATGCGCATACTATAATCGAATTGGGATCGGTTGTCAAGCCCCTCGTTCAGCTTTTTCAACTTGTCGGGAAGCGCATGTTCTCGATGAAGCTCCGCTCAAACTCCGGGTGCGTTGAAAGGTTCACCGTCTTGATGAGCTTAGAGATGGTCTCCACCCGCTCTCGGGCTTTTTCGCTGACCAGGGCAAGATACGCCCCGGACAGTGACGTATTTCCCACCACTTCGACGTGGTCGCCCAGTTGGGAGCTCAAGACGCCCAGTTGAACAAGGCTTTCGGGACGCAGCTTGTGACTGAAGCCGCCCGCGATCAGCACGGTGTGCAGATCGCCTTGCCGCAGCCCACGTTCTTTGAGTAGGAGGTCCATTCCCGCCCTGATGGCGGCCTTGGCCAACTGAACTTCTCGGACATCCCTTTGCGAGAGGCTGAACAGGTCCTTGCTAGTCCTGCGGTCCGTGATGACGAAAGACCTCTGAGCCCCCTTTTGACGCAACTGGCCCATGTAGTCATCATTGCCATAGACCCATCCCTCGGCGCCCGCGCTGTAGCGCCCCGTACGATCGATCACGCCCACTTTCACAAGCTCGGCCACCAGGTCGATAAGTCCAGTGCCACATAGGCCGACCGGCTCGGCCTCGCCGATGACCTCGAGCGAAAGACGCCTCTCGTCGTTGTCCAGGAACACTCCCTCCACCGCCCCATTGATCGCGCTGACGCCACAACTGATATTCACCCCCTCGAAGGCGGGTCCTGCCGCCGTGGAACAGGCGCAGAGACCGTCTTTGTCGGCCAGCACCATCTCGCCGTTGGTGCCGATATCTATCAGCAGCACCGGACGCTCCCACTTGTCGATGTCGACAGCCACCAGTCCGGCCACGATGTCGGCCCCTATAAAGGCCGACGCGGAAGGCAAAGAGTAGGCTGTCCCATGCTCGCCCATGTCCAGCCCCAGGTCGCTGGGGGCTTGGCTCACACTGGCGCTGGATCGCGCTTCGTAGGGCGGCACGGTCAGGTCACTCGTGTCCTCCCGCCGAAGAAAGCGCAGCATGAATTGATTGCCCGACAGGCATACATCTACGATTCGTTCCCTGCTGGCGCCGGCCTCATGGCACGCCTGTGCGACGAGGTCATTGATGACGGCAACGACTTTGCGCTGAAGGTTCAACGGGCCGTATTGGTCTGTCTGCGCATAGCGGGCGCGGTTGAGGACGTCGAGGCCATAGACCTGTTGCGGATTGCGGGCGGATTTCTTGCTTAGCTCTTGCCCCGAGGCAAGGTCGACCAGCGCGGCCACAACGGTGGTGGTGCCAATGTCGACGGCAACGCCAAAGCGAGCTCCGTCGCGCCAGCCATTGTTCTGGCGTCGCACAGCCGGTGGACCGAAGAGATAGCGCCCACGCACACCCTGGTCCAACACCTTGATCAGAGCCTGACTGGATTCCGGGATGGTGACGACGATATCTTCTGTGACGTGACAGTGACAAGCCAGTCGTATCCTGCCCTGACGTCCCTCAGGCCCGGGATGGCCTTTGCCGTCTATAACCGTCGCGGATTCCAACCGGACTCGGCACTTTCCACACGTGCCAGTGCCACCGCATTCTGATGCCAGGTCGACGCCGTGCTCCCTTATCAGGGAAAGCAGGTTTCTACCTTCTTCGGCCGTCACCTTGATCTTCGACGGGTAGAATGTTACCTCGTGCATCCTCTCCCCTCGCCTTCGTCCTGTCTTCGACCAGCTTGACTGCGCTCCCACGTCTTGACTATCTCGCACATCAGACGAACGTTCTGGAGTGGCGTATCGCGGCCGAGACCACAGCTTGGGGCAGCGATATCCACGCCCTCGGACAGGGCGGCACGTACCACGCGTGCGATCGCTCTGGGCGTGCCCTGCGCCAGCAGAATCGTACTGGTATTTCCCATCACCGGCATGGACCCCAGTTCCTTTCGTAGTTGCCTGATGCCCATCACGGCATCCACACTGAAAGCATCCGCTCCAGTGCCACCGATGCTCGGTAGAATGCTCTGCACGTTGCCGCAGATGTGCAGGATGGTATTGGCCCCCGCGGTGTGGAAACGCGAGAAGATGTCGCGGTACTCGGGCAGGAAATACGTATCGAAGATGCGCGGACCGATGATCTCGCCGGAAGCAGTCGGGTCTGACACGGTAATGACATCCGCGCCACTCTCGATCATCGCCACCCCGAAGCTGCTAATCGTCTCCCTCGCCACCTCGATTATCCTGCGGGCCAGGGTCCTGTCCTTGAGAAGCAGCCGCAGGAAATCTTCGCATGGGAGTATGCTGGTGGCCAGAGTGACCGGACCGGAGAGATTGCCGATGATTGGCACGTCGATGAAGCGGCTCTTCAGAAGTCGAACGGCCAGCAGAACCTGCGACATGCGCCGATCGCGCCACGGGTCGGGCACCTTCAGAGAAGGGACATCACGAGCTGATGCCAGCGCTGGCTGCAGACACATTGGCTCGACAGTGCTCGTGCCACGGCTCGTGTCGGCCCCCAGCGCCTCGGCCTCGACGGTCAGACAGAAGGGCACGCCCAGGTTCTCGATCCCGATGGCGTCTCGTGCGGCCGTGGCCGCCTGCGCCATAACCTCCGCGTCGAGCATGGACCGTGCCCCGTCGATCCCGTGGGACTCCAGCAAGTCGGTGGTCAAAGCAGACATCATCCCCCCTGGAGCGATCACCGGCGGCCGGTCGTGCTCTTCGCGGGACAATACCCGCAGCAGTCTCTCCTTTTCACTTAGCATTGAGATAGCGCTCATTCGAGTTGTCCCTTCTTGGCTGCGGCCTAATTGTAGCTACCGAAGTGTCTCGCCGCGGCTACCAGTGCGTGAACATTCAGGGGCGGGGTTTGGACCGGCAATCCACAAGCTGGCATGAGTATGTATCCGCCCGGCAGATCCTTTCCCTGCTCGATGCACTGACGCGCTGCGTCGTTTACCTCATCGTATGTCCCGAGGTGCAGCACCCAGGTGGGCACGTTTCCGGAGATTATGTGCTTGTGATTGAAAGCCTCCGCCACCTCGACGATATCCATTTGAGATCCGATGCTTATCGATGATCTGGGCGGCAGCGGCAGCGCGGTCCAGGCAGCCAGGTTCTGGTGATGATCACCGCAGATGTGCGCAGAAAAGCGGTTGATGCCGCGCTCCACCAACCCCTCGATCACCACCTTGAGATAGGGCACGCTGAAGGACTCGAAGATCTTGGAGCTGATCAACTCGTTTGAATCATTCGGAGCGCCGAGCCCGGCAGTGCAATTCTCGGCCCCGAACTCCTCAATCATCACGTCGGCCGCTCTTAGAAGAAACCTGGTGACCTTGTCATAGACGACTCGTACGGCCTCCGGCTCTTTGTAGTACCAACGCAGCAGGCGCTCTCGGCCGATGATCGCGCCGACCGCGGTGGTGGCCGAGCCGGCGGGAATTCTCGCGGGAAGACCGTGCGCACGAGACAGACGATTGAACTCCAGCAGAGCGGGGTACATACCGGCCGTTCTGGGGTCGGGGATCTCGAGTCGGTCCACGTCAGACGGCTTGGTCACGAGGTCGGAGATGGAGACGGGCGCCCCCTCCTCATCGGACTCCGGAAACCTGATCCCGCCTCCGAACTCCCACGCTCCCGTATCTGCCCAGCCGTAGCTTGGCGACTCATCGTACCCATGTAACTCCGCGACGAGCCGTTGCACCTTGAAGCTCTTTTCGGGATTGGTGTAGAACTCCTTGAGACTCAGTCCGTATAGCCGCGCAGCATATCCGCCGCTCATGGCAAGCACCGGCACTCTGTCGGGCCTCTTGCCTTGAGCCACAGCCGCCATTCTTTCTTGGGATGTCATCGTTTCCAACGCGCAGCTTCTCCTTTCCAACCGTACAGCCCGCCACGGACCCACTGGAAACTTC
Source organism: Chloroflexota bacterium (assembly GCA_004297765.1). Classification (GTDB taxonomy): domain Bacteria; phylum Chloroflexota; class Dehalococcoidia; order FW602-bin16; family FW602-bin16; genus FW602-bin16. Next base: position 96,564 of record SCTZ01000071.1, read on the forward strand.
TTTCCTCAGTGGATCGACAGAATCCGGTCGATCCATCGACAGTGACGGTCCCATCAATCCCCTGCCTAGAGACTGCGCCTATCCGAAAACTCTTGCCAGATAGGGCAGATGCTTGTCCCCCACCACCATCCCCGGCGTGGGACAAGCCCCCGCCCTACGTTGTCGGACAAGCGCCTATTTCTTGAAGAACGGGTTGAACTCGTTTGTGTACACTTTGGAGAGATCGACATTGGCGATCTTCTCCTCTCTTTCCAGGATGGGCAGCCAGGACTTCACAGCTTCCTCTTTGATAAGGGCATGCTCGGGGAAATACATGATCTGCAGAAACGCCGGCTCAACATTCAGCTTCTTAGCCATGATCTGGATCGCTTCATCCCGATTGGCATTGATCCAATCGTACGTATTACCAATAACGCCTAGGTACCGCCGCACGACGTCGGGGCGCTTCGCGATAAAGTCTGTTCTGAAGAACGTCGCCGCCGTCCCCAGGTTCCCCTGGGGAACCAGGTCGTAATCGCTGAACAGCGGCCGGTAGTCCGAGCTGGCCCGAAATCGGACGTCTTGCCCGGTGTGCACCCCGGCCACGTCGATCTTTCGATTGTCCAACATCTGCTGTTGCTGAGAATCGGGCAAGAACAGTAGCTCCAACGTCTTCGGATCCTCGTTGTTCTGTCGCATGTACTCCTTCACGAAGTAGTCCGCGCAGGTGCCGAAGCCACCAACAGCGACCTTCTTGTTTCTGAGATCCGCCGCCGTCTTGATCGGGCTGTCTTTCAGCACCCAATAGGTCGCGTGCGGCGCGTCTTTTCTGGCCTCGGTGCTGGCAGCTACCATCTTGAGGGGGGCGCCCCCGACAATTGCGCTGATGTTCGCGTTCATGTGCTGCCCCCCGACGTCATTGGCGCCCGACACGACCGATGGAATCCAGTCCGGTATGTTCAGCACGCCAGTGTACTCGAAGCTCAGGTTCTCCTTTTGGGCAAAGCCTTTTTGGGTGGCAATGTAGTACACGTCAAAGGATGCTGGCGTCATCACCTTTAAGGTAAAGGGCTCCTTCTTCGCTGCGCCATCCTGGCCGCTCGCGCTCGCCGCCGGTTGCTGGCTACTCTGGGTTTGCGGCGCGGTTGCGTTCTGCCCTGAGGCGCCACCGCACCCCATCGCAAAAGCGACCAGAATGAGTGCTATCGTTGCTGTAACTAGACTTAGTGCCTTCCTCATCGACAATCCTCTCAAAAATGTACAGAATCAGGGCCGTTGATAGGGGTGTCCTGATCTAGCGGTCGCCTGAGGCGACCGCTAGATCAGGACACCCTTAACTTTGGGGGCGGAGGCAGCGATAGTGCCTGAGTCGAACTATTTGCATTCAACACTACGCATGGATTGTCCCCTCCTTCCATCGTCCGACCCTTTTCTCGATGCCCACCAGCGCGTAGTTCACCACAAGACCCACTATCGACAGAGTGGTGATGGCGGCAAACATATTCGGAATCTTGTACACGTTCTGGGAATAGAAGACCAGAAAGCCCAAACCTGCCTTTGCGCCTAGCATCTCGGCGGCGATGAGCACGATGAGGGAAACCGCCGCGCTCAGCCGTATGCCAGTGAATATCGACGGTACGGACGCTGGTAACACGACTTTCCGGAACACATCCATCTGCGTCGCCCCCAGTGTCTTGGCCGATCTGATCAGGATCGGATCGACGTGCCGCGCCCCGCTCATCGTGTTCAGCAGAATCGGCCACACTGCCGCCCAGAAGACTACAGCCACCTTCGATAGCTCGCTCACTCCAAAAACGAGCAGGAAGACAGGGAACAGCGCCAGAGCCGAGGTCTGCCTGAACGACTGCAGAACAGGGTCCGCGAATCTCTCGACTACTTGCAGTCGCCCCATGGCGATCCCCAACGGTACACCCAACGCGATCGCCAGCATCAGCCCATAGAGCGACCGCTGCAGACTAGCCACAACGTGCATGCCCAAATCACCCGAAAGGCTGAGCTGTATCACCGCGGCAACCACGGCGGAAAAAGGAGGCAACAACGTGGGATTCGCCAGGCCGACCCGGGGCACCAACTCCCATATGCCCAGAAACAGGGCCACACCCAGCAATCCGGACAATCCCGTCAGCTTAAGTCGAAAAGAAGAGAACGGTTTCATGATCACCCTTCCGCACTCCGTGCCTGCAGCGCGTTCAGTTTCTGCGCCCTGGTTACTTCCTCCCCCAGCAGCCGCGATAACTCCCGCCTCAGCGCGATGAAAGTGGGAGAGGATCTGACGTCCTCGCATAGCCGGTCGGATCGTGCGAGGGGGATCTCGGCAATCTGCTTGATCCGGCCCGGCCGTGCGGTGATTACCGCGACCCTGTCCGCAAGAAGCACGGCTTCCTCGATGCTGTGCGTCACGAAGACGATGGTCTTGCCCGTCTCGAACGATATGCGCAACAGCTCGTTCTGCAGAATCTCGCGCGTCTGGGTGTCCAGCGCGCCGAACGGCTCGTCCATCAGTAGCACTTCGGGGTCGGGAGCCAGCGCCCGGGCAATGGCCACCCGCTGCTTCATCCCACCCGAAAGCTGATGCGGATAAGAGTGCGCAAATTCACGAAGTCCGACGAGCGATAGATACTTCTCGGCAACACGCGCTCTTTCGGCTTTGGGAACCCGCTGGCTTTCCAATCCGAATTCGACGTTCTGGAGGGCGGTTCTCCACGGAAACAGAGCGTATTCCTGGAAGACCACGCCTCTGTCCAGTCCTGGCTTCTCGACGAGGGCGCCGTTCATACCCACCGTTCCGCTGCTGGGGCGCATCAGGCCGGCAATAATGGAGAGCAGGGTGGACTTGCCGCATCCGCTCGGTCCGATCAAGGCGAAAAACTCACCTCGCTTGATCTCCAGATTAATATCCTCCAGTGCCACCACTTCCCGGCCCGAAGCAGTCTGCTTGCCGGTGCGCTGAAACTTGTGCCCAAGGCCTTCGATGCGAATGATCGTCTCGGTATGTAGGGACGTGGTGTACCGACTCGCCGCTTCGCCCCCGCCCAACCCTTGTCCAATACGCAGGGCAACTCCCAGTTCAGCCATTACTCACACCACCTTGCCAAAACTAAGGGTCAAGATCCTTCCTGACTTCGCACAGCAATGCTTTGAACACTGGAAAGCCCGAAATAGGGTCACGGTTATCCGGGTCCGTCAGTAGATTCGTGCTTGCCCTGCGCCAGGCTTCTGCCTGAATAGGACCGCCTCCCCCGTGGTTGACCTCCACTACGCCCGGCAACACCGCGTCCGTGACCTTGGCCGTATACGGAACCTTCCCGCGCGGCGACTCCACCGAGACGTGATCTCCATCCGCGATGCCCCGTGTAGCCGCATCCTCCGGATGAATCAGTACGAACGGCTCCGGCTGAAGCTTCAGGAGCCCCGGTATGTTCAGGTGCTGGCTGCGGAACGTGGACTGGATGCGAGCCCCTGTGTTCATCACCAGGGGAAATCGCCACGCCAGCTCCGGGTTCGCCAACGGCCCCTCTTTCGGTTCCGTGTAGATTGGCAAGCCGTCGTACCCGTACTTCTCGAGCATGCTCGAGACGATCTCCATCTTGCCCGACGCGGTCTCAAACCCAGGCTTGCCATCCGTGCGAAGCAAGCCTTTCTCGTACTTCTTGTATTCGACCTCACGTTTGCCATACCGAACCCCTTCCGGGTGTGCTCGCAACTCTTCCAGACTCACCGGATGGTCCTGAAGCACAAACTCCACTGCAGCTTGCTCGTTCTCTGGATAGAGCTCCCCGTACCCCAGGCGCCGCGCTAGCTCCGCGAAAATGGCGTAGTCGCTTCTCGCCTCTCCCAGGGGCTCGATCACTCTCTGCCGCAACTGGACGTAGTTGGGGTATTTCAGATAGCCGTCGTTTTCGTAGTAGGTGGTGGCTGGCAAGACGAAGTCGGCATACTGGGCATCGGCCGTCATGAACCGATCGACGCAGACCAGAAGATCGAGCTTGGACAGACACGTCTTCCACAGCTCCGGGTTCGGGTAGCTAACGAGGATCGAGGCTCCAAAGATAAGCAACCCTTTGATCGGGTAAGGATCCCCTTCCAGGATGGCTCGCGGCGCCTCCATGAACTGCGCGGCCTTGACCAACTCGACGAACAAGGGATACTTGTCCGCTCCGATCGGCGGAACACCAGGCGGCGCCGCGATATCGGTGCGCCTGTAGGGAGATTTGCCGCGCGGTCGAATCCCCAAACCACCCGGCTGATCCAGATGCCCGGCAATACCCCACAGACTGAGGACAGCACGGATGCTCTGCACCCCACTATTGCTGTACTCTAGCCCAGTGTACGTGCACAAAGTGGCGTGCTTGGTCGTGGCGATTGACCTCGCTGTTTCGACCACGACCTCCGCCGGCACCCGAGTGATGCTCTGGACCTTCTTGGGAGTGAACTCCTGGACGTATTTGCTCAGATCCTCGAAACCGACCGTCCAGTTCTCTACAAACTCCTTGTCGAACAAGCCCTCTTGAATAATGACGTGTAGCAGCCCCAAAGCCAGAGCACCATCCGTCCCCGGTCGGATGGGAACAAACTGGTCCGCCTCGGCCGCGATCTCGCTGCGCCTGTGGTCGATAACAAGGACCCGTGCCCCGCGTTTCTGGGCCTTCAGGATCGTCCGCATGGCCGTCGGCGGGGAATCTGTCGCCGGGTTGGCTCCCCAAACTACGATCAGCTTGGTGTTAGCGTAGTCGGGGTAGAAGTCTCGCCAGCCGAGTCCCACGGTGGGAACGGGTGCCAGGAGTCCAAAGGACACGTAGCAATGCGACCCCGCGCCGGCACTGTTGGGCGATCCAAACGGAAACAGAATACTGTTAGTGCTGCTCCCGTCGCTCCCCCGCGCGGCGAAGGGCTCAGAAAGGGATTGATCGAAGACGCCACGGCCCGAATACGTCATCACTGCCTCGGGCCCCGCGCTCCGCTTGATCTCCTGAAGTTTTTCGGCGATCCGTTCCAAAGCCGTGTCCCAGGAGATCCTCTCGAACTGGCCCGCCCCTCTTTCGCCGACCCTGGCCAGTGGGTACCTCAACCGGTCGGGAGAGTAGACTATCTCCTTGGAGTGTGCGCCGCGGACGCAAACAATGCCCACCGGGTGATCCTTCAGCGGTCGAATCCTCTCGATCTTCCCGTCCACCAGCTCCACGGCGACTCCGCAGCCACCTGGGCAGATGCCGCAAACGCCAGTCACTACCTTCTTGTCAGGGCTGTCAGTCATCTCTTTCACCTCTCACTGCTATTGGGGCCAAACTCACTGGCGGCTTCGGCCATCGGCCGACTGTCTACAGACGGGAGCAAGGCAGGTATATGGCGTGGCACTCCGATGGTCCTCAACAAGATGACGTGGTGCATGGGCTGGTGCTGACCCCACCGCCCCCCTTGGCGTCATAAATGCCGCCCCTACAGCGGGCGTACCTCGTCCAGTGGTTGAAGACCATGAGAACGCCTCACCCCGCCGCAACCGGGGACGCCAGTAGAGACTTGACGAGGTCGATCGCTCCCGGCGCGTTGCGCGCGTAGCCGTCAGCGCCTATCTTCCTGGCGTACGCCAACGAGATCGGCGCTCCACCGATGATGACCTTGAATCTGTCCCGCAGCGACCTTTCGACGAGGTTGTCTATGACGCGGGCCATTCCGTCCATCGATGTCGTCATCAGGGTAGACAGGCCGATGATGTCGGCACGGTATTCTACGGCAGCGTCGACGAAGGCGGTGTGAGGTACATTGCATCCCAGGTCCTTCACATCGAACCCGGCGCCTTCGAGCATTATCCGCACGATGTTCTTGCCTATGTCGTGCGTGTCACCCTGCACCACGCCGATGACTACCCGACCGCGGCTAGTGGACGCGTCCTTACGAAGATGTGGTCTCAGCACCTCCAGCCCAGCGTAGAGAGCGTCTGAGCAGAGCAACAGCTCAGGGACAAAGTATTCCCCGCTCTCGTACCTCTCGCTCGCCAGGGCCATGCCCTTGAGGACACCCTCGAAGAGAATCTCTGAGGCATCCAATCCGAGCTCCAGGGCCTTCCGGGACAGCTCCCCCGTCGCCTCCTCCTCCATATTCACGACGGCATCGGATAGCGATGCAAGCAACTCCTGTCGTTCGCTCATGGCTTAGTACTCCTTCCCACACGCAATAATAGCGCTCCCGCATGCAGCCGCATATCAGTATACTACTCTCGCATGGTTACCCACCGCTGCGCAGTTACTGCCCGCGATGATGCTTCTGGGCATCGTCCAGCCTGGGCCCCTTGTGCAAGGAGCAAACAAAAAGCCCCGACGTTTCAGTCGAGGCCTCCAGTTGTCTAGTCAGCCGCCCCAAAGGGCCAATTCTGCACGCTCCATCACCTTGGCATCAGGGCAGCGGAGGCGACCTGCATCGTTGCTGATCCCCTCCGCTGCTGCCCCGTGACAGAGTCTACCGGCTGGGCTGATAGATCTGATCGAAAGTCCCGCCATCGGCGAAGTGGGTCTTCTGAGCCTTCTGCCAGCCGCCGAACTCCTCGATGGCGAACAGGTTCACCTTGGGGAACTGCCCAGCGCTTGCAGCCGCAACCGAAGCCAGGCGAGGGCGATAGTAGTGCTTGGCCGCGATCTTCTGACCCTCCTCCGTGTACAGGTACTCCAGATAGGCCTGAGCCACGTTGCGGGTACCACGCTTGTCCACCACCTTGTCCACGACGGACACCGGAGGCTCAGCTAGGATGCTGACAGATGGCACGACAATCTCGAACCTGTCCTTGCCCAACTCGTTTAGGGCGAGGAAAGCCTCGTTCTCCCACGAGATGAAGACGTCACCCAAACCACGCTCGACGAAGGTCGTGGTGGCCCCACGGGCGCCGGAATCGAGCACGGGCACGTTCTTGAACAGGCGAGCGACAAAGCCTTTGGCCTTGGTCTCGTCGTTGCCGTTCTGCCGCAGCGCATAGCCCCAGGCGGCCAGGTAGTTCCAGCGTGCACCGCCCGAGGTCTTTGGGTTGGGGGTAATGACCGAGACGCCCGGCTTGACCAGGTCATCCCAGTCCTTGATGCCCTTGGGGTTTCCCTTGCGTACCAGGAACACGATCGTCGAGAAGTATGGCGAGCTGTTGTTGGCCAAGCGCGTTTGCCAATTGGCCGGGATGAGACCGACCTCAGAGAGGGCATCTATGTCGTATGCCAGGGCCAGCGTCACCACGTCGGCCTCCAGCCCGTCCGCCACCGAGCGGGCCTGTGTGCCCGATCCACCGTGGGACTGCTTGACAGTCACAGACTGGCCGGTCTTGTCCTTCCAGTACTTCGCGAAGGCGCCATTGAACTCCTTGTAAAGCTCACGCGTGGGATCATAGGAGACGTTAAGGATCTCGACCGCTGCCTTCGCAGCCGGACTGGAGGCGGGTGCAACGCTGGGAGTTGCCGCCGAGCTGGATCCGGCTTGGCGCGCTTCGGTTCTCTGATCACCCGCGGGCGCGGCGGATGAGCTGGTGCTCTGCCCGCAGCCGATAACCGCGAGCGCGACAGTCGCAAGTGCCAATAGTGGAATCAGACGCGCTACCGCTTTCGTGGCGAGAAAGCCGGTGAACGGGGCCGCGAGTTCTGCCAAGCGCGCTGGAGTTGAGCGAGTAATGCTTGCTTTCATATCTGTGAAATTCCCCCTTCAAACGAATAGGCATGATCTGAGTTGATGAGGACCCAAATAAAAAGGCCCGCGCTTTTGGCAAAAGCTCGGACCTCTAGTTGTCTAGTCGGTCAAGAAATCACTAGGTACAGGGAATCTTCTGAGGTAAGCGGATCTTCTCCATCTTTTCGATCTGCACCACGCGGCCGTCCTGGACGATCAACTGAATGGCGCCGTACCGGATAGTCCTGAGCGCCTGCAGTGTCGCTCGCAGAACTGTTTCCTGGTCTTTGGTCAGCCCAATATCTTCTGTCATGTACCGGCTCCTGCGACTGTGAATAGGGTCCCGGCCCATCGTGGGTCTCAACCGTGCTTTGTCATTCTGACTCGCCTGAGGCGAGGAAGAATCCGGGCCTCGGGATACGGATTCTTCGGCGCCTGCCCTGAGCCGAGCCGAAGGGTGCGCGCCTCAGAATGACAAAAGAAGGTTAATAGTTAAGTAAGTCGAGCGACTTTATTGTTTATACCACAGGTGCCGACGGATGTCAAGACCTTTGCTGAGGATTGAGAACATCAACCTTGCAGCGCTCTTCCACAAGGCTTCTCATGCGGCTCTCAGCGCCCCTTAATGCTGCTCTCACTTTAAACATCTATGATGAACCTATATAATGCACCTCTGTAGTTGAGATCGAAGTCCGCGCGTAGCGAACCGGCGCGGGGGGAGTCCCTGGAGGTCACGTGGGATGGTCTTGCATCGAAACACGGCACGTCGACTTGATCGCCGCCTGTATTCCATTGTTCCGCTGATCGTGCTTCTGCTCGTCTTTGCAACGAGCTCTGCCGGATGTGGCGGGAGCGCCAGCGTTAGCACGAGCGAGCACGTCTCCGGCAAGCCAGTGCGCGCCTATACCGTGGACGACGTGGCAAAGAATGCCCAGGCCAAGCTCCCATCGTACGTCCCGTCTGAGATGCAGGAGGGCTACCAGTACGCCCTGGCGCACCCAGACAAGCTGCAGTACATGCCATGCTACTGTGGCTGCGGATTGACCGCCGAGCACAAGAACAATCTGGACTGCTACATCGCCGGCGTCGACGAGGACGGCCACGCCGTCTTCGACAATCATGCATCGTTCTGCGCGATTTGCGTGGAGATCACCCTGGATATCAAGCGCCTTACCGCTGAGGGTAAGACGCCGAAAGAGATTCGCGCCTACGTGGACCAGACGCACGGACCGAAAGGTCCCAGCACAGATACGCCGCAGCCGCCCGGATGAGGCTGCTGTCTAGCCGATTGAGACTTACCCAACGCATTGGACGCGGGGCTCCGCGAACTTTGCGGGCAGCAGGCACCTGGAATTGAACCTGGTACGATTCACAATCCTCATCCTAGCCCTCATCTTTGTGGGGCTAATAGTCGGTCCATTCGCCACTACGGACGCCGCGGGCCCAGACGACACGGCGGACATCGTGGTCGAGGCACGGCAGTTCTCCTACCAGCCGTCCATCATCCGGGTGAAGAAGGGACAGCGCGTCCGGATCACCTTGCGCGCCATGGACCTTACGCATGGACTCCACGTGGATGACTACGGGCAGGAGGTAGTCTCCACGCCCGGGCAACCACAGCAACTGGAGTTCGTCGCGGACAAGAGTGGGCGATTCCCCCTTCGCTGCTCTCAGACCTGTGGTCCCCTGCACCCCTTCATGGTGGGCAGTCTGATCGTGGAACCCAATCTGCCCTTCGGTACATCTGTCGCGCTGGCGGCCCTGCTGTCGCTGGGATACCTAGGCTTTCTCTGGACCAGACGGGAGCCGCCGCTGGCTCCCCTCTCGGGCGGCTCGGTCGATCTGGCTGCGCCAAAGGCAAGCTTGCCATCGACCCTGAGAAAGGAGATCACTGGCGGGGTGCGCATCGACTTTCTGAAGCTGCCCGTGCTGGGGGCTTTCCTGCGCTGGCGCGGCTTTCAGTTCGCGCTCATGCTGCCGCTCCTCTTCTTCATGATGCTCGCACTGGTGGCAGGACTACGAGGCTCGCCGGTCGGCAACTCCAACCTGGGCATCGTCTTCGTCTGGATACTGTGGTGGGCACTCCTCATCATCCTGCTCATTCCCTTCGGGGGCCGCGTCTGGTGCGCGATGTGCCCGTTGCCTGGGCCTGGTGAGTGGCTGCAGCGCCTGTCATTTGTCAGGAGGCGAGAGGGAGCGTCCTTCTCGCTGGGGAAGGCATGGCCCGCGAAGCTGCGCAACATCTGGCTACAGAACGGGGCCTTTCTGCTCATCGCCCTGTTCAGCGCCATCGTCCTCACCACGCCATGGGCAACGGTCGCCGTGCTCGTCACCTTCGCCGCGCTGTCCCTCGGTCTCGCGCTGATCTTTCAGGGACGCGCCTTCTGTCGCTACGTCTGCCCACTCGGCGGGTTCATTGGGCTCTGCTCCATGGTGGCTCCTCTGGCTGTCCGGGTGAAGGATAGAGAGGTCTGCCGCGCACACAAAGGCAAGGAATGCATCAAGGGCAGTGCCGCGGGCTACGGCTGTCCCTGGTTCGAGTATCCGGGCACCATGCACCGCAACGCCTACTGCGGGCTGTGCATGGAGTGTGTCAAGACGTGTCCGAAAGGCAACATCGCCGCGGGATTGCAGCCCTTCGGTCGTGACCTTGTGGTAGATAGGGGACATGCGGATGAAGCCTATCGCACCTTCATCGCGCTGGGCTCCGCGGCGCTATATTCGGCCGTGATGCTGGGACCATGGGGCTGGCTCAGATCGCTGGCAGGTAATCCCTTGGCGTCCGGCTTCGCGCTGTATGCCATCATCCTGCTCGGCACCTGCCTGATCTTGGTCCCGGGGCTGTTCCTGGTCACAGCCTGGCTGGCGCGGCTGGCCTCGGGCACCAGCACCGTGTCTGTTGCTCGCCTATGGAGAAACTTCTCCTACGGTCTGGTGCCACTGGGTCTCACGGTTTGGATAGCCTTCTCACTATCGGTTGTGCTCGCGAGCGGCTATCGTCTGATACCAACTCTCTCGGATCCGCTTGGGCACGGCTGGAACCTTTTCGGCACGGCCGGCTTCGAGGGCGGTCCGGTGTTGATGAATCTGCTGCCATACATACAGACCACCGTGCTGCTGATCGGCCTGGTCTGGTCAATCAAGACGTGCTGGCAACTGGCATGCAGAATGTTCATCAGGCGAGACGAGGCATGGCGCGCGTTGGGTCCCGTGACCCTGTTCCTGTTCGGCGCCACAGCCACGTTCCTCTGGCTGTACCTGGGGTAACGGCGTATGAAAACCGAGCTGATCAGTCTTGTTCTCGTTTTGCTGGCGTTGGTGGGCACACCAACAGGAGTCATCCTGTACGATAACGCCGCCCGGCCGGCCAACGAGATAACGCTCGTCGCGCACAGACCTTTGGATGGTAACTGGAGCCAGCGCGAGATCAGGGTCAAGCGTGGCCAGACCGTCCGCCTCCGCCTCACCAGCGAAGACGTCACTCATGGCTTCTACGTGCCCGATCTGGGCATCGATGCCGGACCGATCTCTCCCGGCAAGTTCAAGACCGTGGAGTTCACCCCAGAGCGCACTGGCAGCTTCAGATTCTACTGCAACATACTGTGCAGCCATGAGCACGGGGGCATGATAGGTCAGATCATCGTGGAGTAGACTTCTCTCCTGGTGGAAACTGCCTCAGTCTCACCGCAGTCGCGCCTGCCTCGCCTTATCCTCGGCTTTGCGCGCGTAGGGCAGCAACTCAGCAATTTCTCTCGCCGGTATCACGTTGATGCGCACCAGGAGCCGTTCCTGACGGAAAGCTGTCGAATAGGCGTCCTGCCCCCCCTGTTTACCAGCCAACACCACCGACTCCTGGCCAAAGATCGGAGCGTCGGGGATGATCTTCAACTGCTCTTGCGCTCTGTCCTGCCGGATCGTCTGAAAGGCCGTGCGGGCTGACTCTTCGGAGGGAAAGGCCACGATCACCTGGTTAATCCGGGCCCGGTCGCTTTCGAGAGCGACCTGAGTGGTCTGCCCCCCGTCACGAGTCTCCCGCTGACCGAGGCGTTGCGCCTCCCGCAGTCCCGCCCCGGGAAAGTCTGCCGGGCTCAGGAGCAGCGCATCGATCGTAGTTGCGGCTGGGTTGGAGTTGGGACCGGCGCAGGCCTGAAGCGAGAACAGAAGGAGTATGCCCAGGAGCAGGAAGGTGATACGCCGTCTCGGATCCACGCGCTTACTGAACAACAGGATAGCCTGCTGCCTGCCAGGCATTGAAACCACCCTGCATGTTGGCCAGGTTGCGGTAACCCATCCCTACCAGGGTGCGGGCCGCCTGGTCCCCCATGGGGCCGTTGTGGCAATAGAAGACGATCTCGTCATCCTTCCCTAACTCCGATACGGCCCTATCCTTGACCTCCTCCAGGGGGATCGAGATCGCACCGGCGAGATGGCTGGTCTGATATTCGCTCTTGCTGCGCACGTCTACCAGCTTGAGCTTAGGATTTGCGGACATCCGAGCCTTCACTTCGTCCAGGCTGAGCGTTCGATAACCTTGTTCGGAAGCTCCGTTTGCTGGGGTTGCGGTCGCCGAAGCTGGCTCGTTGCTCTTTGCTCCAGTGGTCGCAGACGTGCAAGCCACCATGACCAACAGGCTTCCGAGAAACAGAACTGTTGTGGCTTTCCTGATCCAGCTGCTACTTCCTCTCACTACTTCCCTTCCCGACCAGCTCCCCACGATGTTTCGCTGATAGGTTGATTATTCAGGGGCAACCGGCCGGTTGCCCCTGGACGATTCGATGATTGTTCGCTTTTTGCTCGCTGGCTACGAAGATCGCCCTAGTGCAAGATCAAGTGACTTGTTCGGGAATCCCCTCGCCCCACCCCGCATAAGAACGGGGAATTCTTGTCGCCTTCGGCGACCAAACCCCCGGCTTGGCAGCGCCCTAGTTCACGAAGTCAGCCTTGACGTTGACCGCTTTCTCGGGCTCGATCGTATCGTTGGTCTTGACGAAGACGGCGAAGTTATGTGGTCCGGCCATGCCCTCGTGCATGGTGAAACGGATCGTGATGGTCGTCGTCTCTCCCGGCTTCAAGGTCGTAGAACCTACGACCGCATTGGGCGGTCAACAGCCCTCCACGGCACGCACCAGAGGTTCACCGGTGATGGTAAGAGGTGCGTCACCCACGTTCTTGACGTGGAAGACAGCCTCTAGCCATTCTCCCAGCTTGACCTTGCCGTAATCGAAGCTCGCCTCGTCGATGGCCAGCCGCGCTCCGCCCTGGTATGGCCCAGGTGCCTGGGCGCGAGTGATCTCCGGGACGTTAGGAGACATCTTGATCTCTGCCGCGGCCGGGCTAGCCGATGCGCCCACGGTAGAGGACGGAGGCTGCGATGAGCTGGCCGAGCAGCCCACCAACAAGATCAATAGCAGCGCTCCGGCCGCGAGCAGGCCCGCCATGCCACTTCTGCGGCGACCCCGGCCGGCCGGAATCTTGCCAGCTATTCTATCCAACCGACTTTTCCTCCTCTCCAGCCGGTGCACGCACCAGCTAAGCGTAGTGGTTCTCGATGGACCAAGTCTAGCACGCCAATGTTAAGGACCGATGAGAAGGCGCCGAGGTGCTCAGCCAATTCGTGGACAGTCTAGCTGATAGCGCTGGACGTTGCTCTGCCGAGGCGAAGGCTGGCACAAAAAAAGGCGCGCGTGGGAGAGGCCATTGCCGGCTTTCCCACACGCGCCATTCAGCGCGGGCGGCGCTTTCAGCGCGCCGCCCGACTACGCAACGTCGCTATCTCACGGACCGATCGTGATCGGCTGGGCGATGACGTTGTTGGTCCTATTCGTCTCGTACACCAGGCTAGTGTCGTTGACGCTCACGATTATGTAATAGTTTCCAGAGACTGCGGGCAAGGTGACGCTCTGGTCCGTCACCGTGTAGCTTCCGCCGGCCGGGGTAACCTGGGCTTGTGTGACACTCCTGAGCAGCGTGTCACCGGCATCCAGAGTGCCATCCGTCGAGAGGAAGATCCGGTCAGACCAGTTGGGCAGAGCATCGCCGCTGCCCTGGTTGGCCACCGTGTACGACAGTAGCAGGGCCTTGCCGGACACGCCCGACGCGGGCACCGTCAGCGAGGTCGGCGTCAGATCCGGGACCGCGAGGTCGATCGGCTGGACGATGACGTTGTTGGTCCTGTCCGTCTCGTACACCTGACTGCTGTCGTTGACGCTTAGAATCACGTAGTAGCTGCCCACAAGCTTCGGTAAGATGACGCTCAGGTCGGTCACCGTGTAGCTCCCGCCTGCCGGGGCGATCTGAGCTTGTATGACGCTCTTGAGCAGCGTGTCGCCGCCATCCATAATGCCGTCCGCCGAGAGGTAGATCCGGTCAGACCAGTTGGGCAAGGCGTTGCCGTTGCCCTGGTTGGCCACGGTATACGACAGCAGCAGGGCCTTGCCGGCTACGCCAGTCGCGGGCACCGTGAACGAGGCCGGTGTCAGATCGGGAACCGTGATGTCAATCGGCTGAACGATGACGTTGTCGGTCCTGTCCGTCTCGTACACCTGACTGGCGTCGTTGACACTTAGGATCAGGTAGTAGCTGCCCACGATGGTGGGAATGGTGATGCTGAGGTCGGTCACCGTGTAGCTTCCACCAGCCGGGACGATCTGAGCTTGTATGACGCTCTTGAGCAGCGTGTCGCCGCCATCCAGAGTGCCGTCCGTCGAGAGGTAGATCCGGTCAGACCAGTTGGGCAAGGCATTGCCGCTGCCCTGGTTAGCCACGGTATACGACAATAGCAGGGCTTTGCCGGACACGCCCGTCGCGGGCACCGTGAACAAGGTTGGCGCCAGATCCGCGACCGTGATGTTGATCGGCTGGACAATGACGTTGTCGGTCCTATCGGTCTCGTACACCTGGCTGCTGTCGTTGACGCTCAGGATCAGGTAGTAGCTGCCCATGATGGTGGGCAAGGTAATGCTCTGGTCGGTCATCGTGTAGCCTCCACCAGCCGGCACAGCCTGGGCTTGCATGATGCTCTTGAGCAAGGTGTCGCCGGCATCCAGAGCGCCGTCCGTCGAGAGATAGATCCGGTCAGACCAGCTCGGCAAGGCATCGCCGTTGCCATGGTTAGCCACGGTATACGACAATAGCAGGGCTTTGCCGGACACGCCCGTCGCGGGCACCGTGAACGAGGTCGGCGCCAGATCCGCGACCGTGATATTGATCGGCTGGACGATGACGTTGTCGGTCCTATCGGTCTCGTACACCTGGCTGCTGTCGTTGACGCTCAGGATCAGGTAGTAGCTGCCCATGATGGTGGGTAAGCTAATGCTCTGGTCGGTCACCGTGTAGCTCCCACCGGCCGGGGCAGCTTGAGCTTGTATGACACTCCTGAGCAGCGTATCGCTGGCATCCAGAGCGCCGTCCATAGAGAGATAGATCCGGTCAGACCAGCTCGGCAAGGCATCGCCGTTGCCCTGATTGGCCACTGTGAAAGAGGCCAGAACAGGCTCGCCAGATACACCGGTCGCGGGCACCGTGAACGAAGTCGGCGCAAGGTCCGCGACCGTGATATTGATCGGCTGGACGATGACGTTGTTGGTCCTGTCGGTCTCGTACACCTGGCTGCTGTCGTTGACGCTCAGGATCAGGTAGTAGCTGCCCATTACGGTGGGCAAGCTGATGCTCTGGTCGGTCACCGTGTAGCCCCCACCGGCCGGAGCAGCCTGGGCTTGTGTGACGCTTCTGAGCAGCGTGTCACTGGCATCCACTGCGCTGTCCGCCGAGAGGTAGATTCGGTCAGACCAGCTCGGCAAGGCATCGCCGCTGCCCTGGTTGGCCACCGTGTAGGAGACCAGTAGAGGCTCGCCGGACACCCCCGTCGCGGGCACCGTGAACGAGGCCGGCGCCAGATCCGGTGCCGAGATATTGATCGGCTGGACGATAACGTTGTTGCTGCTGTTCGTCTCGAGGATTTGGCCGCTGTCGTTAACGGCCAGGATCAGATAGTAGCTGCCCATGATGGTGGGCAAGGTGACGCTCTGGTCGGTCGCCGTGTAGCTCCCACCGGCCGAGGTCGCCTGAGCTTGTATAACGCTCTTGAGAAGCGTGTCGCTGGCATCCAGAGCGCCGTCCGTCGAGAGGTAGATCCGGTCAGACCAGCTCGGCAAGGCATCGCCGCTGCCCTGGTTGGCCACCGTGTAGGAGACCAGTACAGGCTCGCCGGATACACCCGCCGCGGGCACAGTCAACGACGTGGGCACGAGGTCCGGCGCCGTGACGTTGATAGGCAGGACAATGATGTTGTTGAAGTCGTCCGTCTCGACAATCTTGGAGGCGTAGTCGACACTCAGGACCAGATAGTAGGTCCCTGGAGCGACGCGAGGCAGAACGGCGGATTGCGTCCCCACATCGTAGGTGCCACCCACCGAAAGCGCCTGACTCTGCCCGACGCCCAGGAGTATTGGCGTGGTCGCGTCAAAGAACCCGTCAACGGAGAAGTACACCCGATCTGACCAGGGGGGATTAGCGCCGAAGGTGCCCTGGTTGGCCACGATCCAAGAAAACTGAATCGGCTTGCCGGAGACGCCCGTCGACGGCGCGTTGAACGTCGTCGGCACCAGATCGGCGCTAGGCACCGGCGTATTGGTCGCCGTCGGAGTGAGCGTCGGCGGGGCAGGCGTATTGGTTTGCGTTGGGGTCGGAGTGATGGTCGGAGTGGACGTATTGGTCGGAGTCGGCGTCACCGTCGGCGTGTTGGTCGGTAGCGGAGTGGCCGTCGGTGTGAACGACAGTGCGGAGCTCGACCACCGCTCGCTACTGTGGTTCTCGCTATGGCATGTGCCCGTGCAGGTCCGGATCCCAGAAGAATTGGTCGCGACACTGAAATTGGCACCGACATAGCTGACATTGAAGCTTACATCAGGCGATCCGCTGACGTGCTTGCTCTTGTCCTTGATAACCTTGTTGGCATCGACGACGGCATTATGGCAAGCATAGCACGGAATGCGCTCACTGCTGACGTGCTTGGAATGCTGGCCGGTGGAGGGTGGCTGTCCATGGCAGGAGGTGCAGGACACCGTCCCGGTTAGCCAATTGGGCGTGGAGAACTGAGCGCCACTGATCACCCGCGCGTTGCTATGGCAGTAGACGCTGGAGCACGTTCCGGTAGCGCCGTTGAAGGTCGCGTTGGACCGCGTGTCCAGCCACTTCATCGTGCCACTCGGCGCCGCCGTGTTGCTCAACTCGGCATTCACGACGCCGTTCATGTGGTTCGTCTGATCGAGCGAGTGGCAGGTGCCGCAAGCGAACCCATAGCTGGAAGCCATCGAGCCGTTGCTCGTATCGCCATAGGTGGCGGTGGCCAGCTCGAGACCGAAGTGGACGGAATGCTTGCCGGAGCTAGCGATCGGCTTCATCCCACCAGGGCCGTGGCAGGTAGCACAGGTAACCGGCACCTCCGTCGGAGTCGGCGTGGGCGGGAGCGGGGTGTTGGTCGCCGTTGGCGTCGGCACCCCCGGAGGAAGAGTGGGCTCGGGCGTCGGCGTGTTCGTCGCCGCTGGCGCGGTCGCCACGACCGTAATCGGGCCTCCCCGGTTGGCGCCGCCGCCCAGCACGACAAACAACCTGTAGTTGCCTGCGCTGGGCACGGTGAACGTTCCCTGACCGTTCGTGGCGTAGCCGGAGGCGACCTTGGCGTTTGTCGCATTGAAGACGCCGAAGCCATCGGCTGTGCCCGTCACGGGGCCAGTGATGGTGAAGCTAAAGTTGAGCGGGCTGGTCTGCGTCGCGGTCACAGTGATTGCCGTATTTGCAGCGTGACAGTTCGAGCATGGAAGACTCTGGCTCGGGCTAGCGTGGGAAGACCGGGCCGGCATGAGCGCCACCGTCACCAGCACGGCGGCGATCAAGGCGAAGCTCGCTGCGAGTATCAGTTTTCTTGCCAAGTTTCCTCCTCCTAGATAATTCCGCCCAAGGGATCTGAGCCAAACAAAAAAATCCCAAGCCCTCGTACTACCCACCAGACGACCGTCCATGACCGTACTGGGCAAGGGTAGCTTGTGCTTGGGATACAAGAACCACTTAGCTTGTTTGCGCGCGGCACGTCTCGGAAGGCACGATTATGCTGGCATCACCGCTTTCCCTAGTCTCGGCGCTGCCAACTCGCCTACGCGGGACGCTCTGCCCTAGAGCAATCCAGCGAAACGAATCCAACCATCGGACCCACTCGCGGCTGGAATCAGTCTTCTTTGCATGTACAAAAGACGACCACCAGCGTGCAAACATCATACCACGAGGATGTCATGTTGTCAACGCGGAAGCTGCCACTCAAACGGGCATCTTACCCCAAACGGTCAGACGCCGTGGTTGGTGTTCCTCATCTTTGGGAGGATAACCGTGTAGGATGGCAACTCCGCGGCGCCCGACTGGAGCGGGCGCCGCGGAGCTGAGGTCGGCGCAAAGCCGCTAGGAGGCCGGTGGCAGTGGCGTGCGGGTGCTCGGGCCACTGGAGCTGTATTTGGAGTCAATGAACTTGCGAACGTCTGTCAGCGACTTGCCTTGAGCTATCTGTTGTTTAGCGTCACGCGCTATTCCTCCACAGATGTTCCCTCAGGTGGAGGCGTGGCTGTCAAAAACCACCGGCTTGCCAGCCACCGGATCCTGGATGAAGCAGTTCAGGTTGTTCTTGTGCGTAGCGTGGTCGCCACAGCCGCAGTAGCAGGGCATGTACTTCAGAACATCCTGTCCCTCCTGCGTCGTGGCCCACTTATAGCCTTCCAGCGCTACCGGATCGGCGTAGGCATACCGCGGAAGCTGAACGCCGGATGCCACGTCAGTCCCTGTCCCGGCATTGCCGGCCGTGCTGGCCCCTCCCCCCTGCCCGAGCAACGCCATGGCCCCACCACCAAGCAGAACCACGACCGCCGCAACGGCGGCGACGTAGATCCAGGATGGCAAACCGGACTTGTGCTGCTTGCGACTACGGGCGTACTTGCTGCCGTCCGCCGATCGCTTCTCCGGCGGCACTGTGCGGCTTCGCTCGCGCTCTTTGGTCACGTGCCTACTCTCCTTTCTCTGATTAGAGCCAACTCGAACTTGGTCGACGAGGAGTTCCGCCGTCCTCACCCGCTGGTCCTGTTTCGTCCGCAGGTACCCCTGTCAGGAACGGTGGAGCACCGATCGTCTCCAGTATGCCGGGTCCAAATTAGACGACGATGAGGTGCCCATTAGCCGAAGATTAGATTCCGCAGGGCAGAGCTACATCACCTTCTCCAATTTCTTCTTCATCGTGTCGCGTGACATTCCGCCGACTTGCATATCGCGAATCACGCCATCCCGGTCGATGAAGATGTGGGTCGGGATGCCCGCGACTCGATAAATCGACGCGATCTCACGGCGGCTGTCGAGACCGACGGTGAACTTCATCTCTGCCTTTTGAACGTACTGCCGCACCGTTTCACCGTCTTCTCCCAGACTCAGAGCCAAGATCACCAACCCCTTAGGCGCGTACTCCGCGTACACGGCGTTGATATCCGGCATCTCCGCACGGCACGGCGGGCACCAGGTAGCCCAGAAGTTCAGCCAGACCGGCTGACCGCGGAAGTCGCTCAAACGAATCGTTTTGCCGTCTAAGCCTAATACGCTGAAATCGGTGGGCGTGCCCCCGACGCGCGGAGCGGGGTACGCGTTGTTGAATGCCACGTCTACCGAGGTCGCTCCTGCGTCTGTCCCCGTCCAATTCATGGCGTAGACAACCCCGACCACGATCAAGCCGACTACGATCGCGGTGATCAGATCGCGCCGGCGAACGCCGCCCCACCTGCTGCTACCATCCTCGTGACCTCGTTCCATGAGACGTTCTCCAGAGCAAAGGTTGTGAACCATTCTCAGCATAGACGGTCACCATTAAGGCCAGATGAGACACACATTAGAGCCCCATGAAAGTTACGGCATGGCTATCCTAACACTGCCTTAACCATCCTCTCATTGCCGATTAATCTAGCGCGACTATGCTTTCTTTGTGATGCGAGGCATGGGCCGAGGAGGACATGATGGCTGCCGCGGACAGCCACAGCGAAACACGGCCGCTGAGCAGGCGAAAGGCGATGGGACGTAGTGCGATGCGGTTCAGGACTTGGCCGCTGAGCGTAGCTCGGTGGCTCCAACATTGGCAAGGTAAGCACACTATGCGAGAGTGTGTGCTACTGCTAATCGCCTTGCTGCCGCTTCTTGTTGCCGTGCGATCGCTCTCAGGAGTGATTGCGGTCCAGGCAGAGGAAGCCGCACCCAAGATCAAGCGTATCACCGTCTCGATCTTTCCGGAGTATGACGAGCCGCGGGTGCTTGCGACCTACGAGGGTGAGTTCGAGGACAGCCAATCTTTTCCGATGGAGGTACACTTCCGCGTTCCCAAAGGAGCGGATGTCCGTGAGGCCTGCGCCATCCAGCCGCCTGAGAACGAGCATCTATGCCAGCTCTTCAAGACGCGATTCACTGGCGACGACACCCTGGTCACCTATTCTATCCCGTCGCCCACTTTCTTCCTCGAATTCTACTTCGGCGATAGGGCGAGCGCCCGCAATCTGGAATACACCTTTCGATTCGACAATCCCGTGGAGCATCTGGATCTAGTAGTGCAGCACCCCCTGCGAGCCAGCGATTTCACCATTGCGCCGGCCGGCTCCGCGGTCAGCGATGACGGCAAAGGCTTTCTGTATCACCGCTTCGCACGCGAGAACATCAGGCCAAGCCAGTCGCTGCAAGTGAAGGTCGCCTACCAGAAAGACGACCAGGAGCCCTCCGTCCCGAAGAAGCTCACCGCTATCTCGCCCGGACCGCAAGGCGACCAGCGCAAAGACTGGATTCTCCTGGGCGCGGGGCTTCTGCTCACCGCATTGGTCGCGGCTGGCATCTACGCGCTGATAGATCGTCTTGGCGGGGGACCGGTTGTAGTAGTGCGGTCTCCGCGAACGGATAACGAGGCCGACGGCAGGCCGGATGGATTCTCATTTAATCCCCACGAGCGATTGCGCTTCTGCACGATATGTGGAGAGCGTCTTCCTCATAACGCC
This sequence comes from Chloroflexota bacterium, assembly GCA_004297765.1. Classification (GTDB taxonomy): domain Bacteria; phylum Chloroflexota; class Dehalococcoidia; order FW602-bin16; family FW602-bin16; genus FW602-bin16. Next base: position 117,254 of record SCTZ01000071.1, read on the forward strand.
TCTGTCTGCCCCGGTTGCGGCGCCAGTACAAGGCAGAGCACGGACCGCGCCTAGTGCAGGTTCTCTTGACTCGGCTGAGAAAAGAGGATCAGAACGACCAGACACCCATTAGAAAAGCCGACCCTTAGGGTCGGCTTTGCTTCACGGTAGGTCAGAGCACGCCATCACCTGGTGATAGGCTCCCACGTCGATGCGCTTGTCACCACTGGACGAAGATGGGCATGATGACGTGCAGGTAGTTATCGCTGCCGGCCGGTTTGATGGTGCCCGGGCTGGAGGGCGTGTTGGTCTGAAGCTCTACCTCGCCCGCGTCCAGAACACCCAGGACGTCGGCCAGATATTTGGCGTTGAAGGCGATCTTGGCGTCTCCCTCCACGATCGCGTCCAGCTCGCCGGTGTTCTCACCCAACTCCTCGGCCCGCGCGCTGACGAGCAGCCGGCCCGGAGTCAAATCGCTACCCGGCTGCGTCTGAAGCCGAACGATGCCGCTGGTGTCTCGAGCGAAGATCGACGCGGTCTTGGTCGCCTCTCGGAATGACTTGCTATTTACGACCACCCTGTTGGAATAACTCTGCGGGATAAGCTGAGCGTAGTTGGGATACGTCCCCTGAATGAGTTGTGTGACCAACTCCACGTGGCTGAGGCGGAACAGCACCTGGCTGCGGTTGGACGAGACCGTGATCTCGATCGGCTCCTTCTCGTCGCCGGAGATCCGGTTGAGCTCGGATAGGGCCTTGGCCGGAATAATAAGCTCGGTTTCTTCCTCGACCGGCTTGAGCAAGGCGGCCTTGCGCACAGCCAGACGGAAGCCATCGGCCCCGGCCAGGGTCATTTCGTCCCCGGCCAGCCGGACGCACACTCCGGCTAGCACCGGGCGCATCTCATCCGTGGCGGCGGCGAACACAACCTGATCGATGGCGCTGCGCAGGACCACCGGGTCGATACGCGTGGTGCAGTTGCCATCCGCCGTCGGGATGACCGGGAAATCCTCCGGGTCCATGCCGTTCATACGCGCATCGAAGCGGGCGCACTTGATGGAGACGCTGTGGGACCGGGCAGCCATGGACAGGTCGATGCGATCGTTGGGCAAAGAGCCCACGAAATCGCTGAACAAGCGGGCCGGAATGGTGATAGACCCTTCCTCCTCCACCTTAGCCCCGACCCAGCAACTGATAGCGATCTCCAGATTGGTGGCCGCCAGCTTCAGACGGGACTGATCGGTGGATAGCAGGACATTGTTAGTGATCGGCAGCGTGGTCTTCGTGGCCACAGCCCGGCTCACGACACCCAGGCCCCGACTCAGGTTCTCCTGCATACATGAAACCTTCACCGTACCTCCTCCTCAGCGTGGCCATTCCGGCGACTGCTCCGCCCCACCGCGACCTGGTCCGGGCGAATGGACGCCTTGTACGTTTGCCAGGTTATGAGGGTAAGCGCCAGTATACACCACTCGGGCTTTGCATTCAAGAGGCATTTGGCAACCTGGCAAGGCTGACGCCTTTTCACACACTTTCTTTGGTCAGCGTGGCCAGGAACTCCTTGTTATTCGCGGTCTTGGACAGGCGCTCCAGAAGGCGCTCTGTCGCTTCAGTCGGCGTCGGAGCGTTCGAGCTGATCATGGCGATCATCCGCCGCACCAGCCAGACCTGCTTGAGAGTGTACTCGTCAAGCAGCAACTCCTCACGCCGGGTGCCGCTGCGCTGAATGTCGATGGCCGGGAAAATGCGACGATCGGCCAGGCGCCGGTCGAGATGAAGCTCCATGTTGCCGGTGCCCTTGAACTCCTCGTAGATCACGTCGTCCATACGGCTTCCGGTGTCGACCAGACAGGTGGCAATGACCGTCAGACTACCGCCTTCTTCGATCTTACGCGCGGCCCCGAAGAACCGCTTCGGCGGGTACAGCGCTATAGGATCGATACCGCCTGACAGCGTGCGCCCGCTCGGTGGCATTGCCAGGTTGTAGGCGCGGGTCAGTCGCGTGATACTGTCGAGAAGGATCACGACGTCACGACGCAGCTCCACAAGGCGCTTAGCGCGCTCCAGGGCCATCTCTGCCACGCGGATGTGGTCTTCCACCGGCTCATCGAAGGTGGAAGCGATGACCTCGGCCTTGACCGAGCGCTGCAGGTCGGTCACCTCCTCCGGTCGCTCACCGATCAGAGCCACCATCAGATGGATGTCGTCGTAGTTGGTTGTGATGCCATTGGCGATCTGCTTCAAAAGCATCGTCTTTCCGGCCTTGGGCGGAGAAACGATCAATCCGCGCTGCCCGCGTCCGATGGGCGCGATGAGGTTGATTAGTCGCTGAGACAGACCGCCAGGGCCAGTCTCCAGGTTGATCAGCTCGCGCGGGAAGATGGGCGTCAGGCTTTCAAAGTAGGGGCGCGCCTTGGCCAGTTCCGGATCGAGGCCGTTGACGGCCTCTACACGCAGTAGCCCGTAGTATTTCTCGTTCTCCTTGGGCGGACGCACCTGCCCGGTTACCATGTCGCCGGTACGCAGAGCGAAACGACGGATCTGGGACTGGGAAACATAGACGTCGTTCAGACCGGGGAGCATGCTATCTGAGCGCAAGAACCCGAATCCGTCGTCGACGATCTCCAGGACACCCCCTCGGAACAGGTGTCCGGCCTGTTCGGTCTGGGCCTGCAGCAGGCGTAACACGAGGTCCTGCTTCCGGAGGGTGCTGTAGCCGGAGATTCCCAGTTCTTTGGCTATTTCAAATAGGTCTTCACGAGTCTTGGCTTCTAGCTCGGCAATGTTCACGGCTAGTGTCACTCCTAGAGGGGAGGATGTAGTGGTGTGCGCAGCGTCGCGTCACAATCTCAGCAGATGTAGTAGATGTGGAACTCCTTGCTTGCAGACAACGGTTGCGCCGCCGCCAGGAGGCGCGGCGGAGCCATATCTTGCCGGCGAGCTACCCCAGGCTCGTCATAGGCTGCAGCATTCTCTGCTGCACATCTTGGACCACGCCCTGCACGCTGCTGACTACCGTACGCTCGGTGGGGGTGCAAGAGGAACAGCCTACGCGCCGAGGCGATACGAAGAGAATCCTTACCCTGCCAACATCCAGGCATTTGTCAACAATGGGAGCTACGTAACAGATGCAAGCGGTGGCGAACCAACAAGAAGTATCACAGCAAACCAGGCGACGAAGCAGGATGGCGAGTTCGGTCATCTGCTACCGATCTTCAAAGTATTATAGGTGGCTCCTGGGTGTTTGTCAAATACTATTAGGGGATTCGCGCCCCGGTCTTCTCCCAATCCGCCACGAAACGCTGGATGCCGACATCCGTCAGCGGATGCTCGATCATCTGCATAAGCACCTTGTACGGCACCGTGGCGATATGCGCCCCCGCCTTGGCGGCGGCCACGCAATGGAGCGGGTGCCGAATGCTTGCCGCGATAACCTGTGTTCCGAAATCGTAGCTCTTCAGAATCGCTACGGACTCCGCCACGACCTGCATTCCATCGTGTCCGGCATCGTCCAGACGTCCCACAAACGGGCTGACGTAGGTCGCCCCTGCCAGAGCGGACAGCAAGGCCTGGTTGGGGGAAAAGCACAGCGTCAGATTGGTCTTCACGCCCTCGCGCGAGAGTACTGAAGTCGCCTGAAGGCCAGCCTTCGTGATCGGAATCTTCACCACCACGTACGGAGACCAGGCGGCAATGGCCCGCGCCTCCTTGATCATTCCCTCAGCCGTGAGGGCAACCACTTCTGCGCTGACCGGTCCGCGCACGATGTCCGCGATCTCCTCGATGGTGCTCTGAAAGTCCTTGCCTTGCTCCTTGGCCATGAGAGAGGGGTTGGTCGTCACGCCACTGACAACGCCGAGCTTAGCGGCGTCTCGAATCTCGTCGATGTTGGCCGTGTCAACGAATATCCGCATCGATCACTTCACTCCCAATCAAGGATACTCATCTCCGCTTCTCCGCGGAGAAATACTCATAGAGCTTCGGATTCCTCGAGCAGCGGAGGCTGCGCACCTTCGCGCAGGACGTGCCTGGCTGCCCCAATGAACTCGACAAACAAGGGATGCGGCCGATTGGGGCGCGATTTGAACTCCGGGTGGAACTGCGTTCCCAGCATCCAGGGATGACCGCGCACCTCCACGATCTCCACCAGGCGATTATCCGGCGAAACACCGCTCAACACGAGCCCTGCCTTGTCCAACATCTCGCGGTACTCGTTGTTGAACTCGAAGCGGTGGCGGTGACGCTCGTAAATGAGCTCCTGCTGGTAGGCATGAGCCGCCAGCCGGTCCGGAATTAGGCGACATGGATATACGCCCAGCCGCATGGTGCCCCCCATCCCGTCCACATCCCGCTGCTCGGGCATCAAGTCGATTACGGGATAGCGCGTCGCGAAATTGAACTCGGTGGAGTTGGGCTCGTCTGTGCCTAGACAGTGGCGCGCGATCTCGATAACCATGACCTGCATGCCCAGACATAGCCCCAGGTAGGGGATCTGCCGCTCCCGTGCGTAGCGGGCCGCCAGGATCTTCCCTTCGATGCCCCGCGCGCCGAAGCCCCCGGGAACAACGATCCCTGAGACATGCGATAGAAAACTGTCCGGATCGGATTGCTCCAGCGCCTCGGAATCCACCCAGGTGATCTCCACGTCCCGGTTGTGGTGCAGCCCCGCGTGTCGGAGCGCCTCTCGGACCGACGTGTAGGCATCCTGCAACTCGACGTACTTGCCCACCAGGGCGACCTGCAGCTCTTGCTTCGGCTGTTTGATCCGGTGAACCAACTGATACCACTCGTTGAGGTCTTTTTCTTGCTCGGACAGCCCAAGACGCTCGATGATCAATTCACCCAGGCCGGCCTCTTCCAATACCAGCGGCACTTCGTAGATGGTCTGCACCGTCAGCAAAGGCACGACCGCCCGCGTTTCGACGTCACAGAAGAGGGCCAGCTTAGCCTTCATGTCATCGGGAACCGGCAGGTCGCTGCGACAGACCAGCACATCGGGCTGAATACCGATGGCACGCAACTCCTTCACGCTATGCTGCGTGGGCTTCGTCTTCAGCTCACCGGATGAGGCGAGATACGGCAGCAGGGTCACGTGAATGTACAGGACGTTGTCCCGCCCCACTTCCTTCCGCATCTGCCGGATGGCCTCCAGGAACGGCTGTCCCTCGATATCGCCGACCGTGCCCCCCACTTCCACGATGATGACCTGAGCGCCCGATTGTTTTCCTACCATGGCGATGCGCTCTTTGATCTCGTTGGTGACATGGGGCACAACTTGAATCGTGCCGCCCAGGAAGTCTCCGCGCCGCTCCTTGGCGATAACGGAGCTATACACGAGCCCGGAGGTGACGTTCGAGTCTCGACTGAGGTTGACATCGATAAAACGCTCGTAGTGCCCCAGGTCTAGATCCGTCTCGGCACCGTCTTCCGTGACGAAGACCTCGCCATGCTGATAGGGGGACATGGTGCCGGGATCGACGTTAAGATAGGG
>SCTZ01000072.1 GCA_004297765.1 Chloroflexota bacterium
ACTACAACCGTAGTTCATCGAACTTCTCATCTTGAGCACCGCCTCTGTTGGTCATTCTGAGGCGCGCACGCCGAAGAATCCGCGCCCCTCGCCCCCGGAGGTACGGATTCTTCGCGCTGCGGCGCTCAGAATGACAAAGTACGGTTGTAGTACTAACCCCTACCAAAAAGCCCTCGCGGAAGACGAGGGCTTCATTGCCCGGCTGGGAACGTATTGGCCACCTGACCGATACTACAATGGGTCCTCACGTCGACCCATTCAACGTCTCGGGACTGGGGGCGGGGACCAACCCCCAGCCCCTAATCCTCAACAAAAAACCCCCGTCCTGCGTAGGGACGAGGGTTGAGGCCCGCGGTACCACCCTAATTGACGCCATCTCGTTCAGCGGGATGACATCCACTTCGCGCGCTAACGGGCGTACCCGACCAGACTTACCAGCGGCTTCGTCCTTCCGCAGAAGGACCGTCCCTACCGCGTTCGGTCTGATAGCTCCGGGGCGAGTTCGGCTCGCTGGTCCCGCCGGGCTCCCACCTGTGCCCGACTCTCTGGTGGGCCGTGGCGTACCTACTGCTCCCCATCACAGCAGAAGTGTATCTGGTTCCGATTGCAGGCCACTATACACTAGGCATGAACATCTTGTCAAGCGATGATACGAATTTCGGAACAACCGCCGCCGGCCCCGACCTACCAGCTTGGCTCGATGCAGATCGCCCCGAAGCGGCGCCAGCCATCGATGGCGCCTCGAACGAAGGCCAGGTTGGTGAGGTAGCGGATCTTGCACCAGGTCAGAAACTTGCGTCGCGGCTGGAGCTTGACGCACGGGGCGAAGTACACCAGGGCTGAGAAGCCGGTCAGCGCCAGGCTTAGGAGCAGGGACGGCGTGGCCGAAGCCGACACGAGACGCCACATTCCCGTCAGGAAAGTGGCCGCCAGGAAGATGTGCATGGCCTGGAAGGCCCCCAGGTGGACGATACCCTTGGTTTTGAGGGGCAGCTTGAGCGAGACGGGCCGTGGGACCTGCACCACCACCTCCAGCATATCGGCCGCGTGCTTCTCGATGAGCAGGGGGTGGCCGAAACCGTAGCCGTACCATTGTCTAAGGTAGCTATCCAGTGAGACGCGATGCATGTGGCGCACGACGGCTTTGGGGTTGAAGTACAACTGGTAGCCCTTGCGTTGGACGCGGAGCGAGAAGTCGACATCCTCACCCGTCGGCTCGTGCCAGAAGGCGCCGCCCGCTTCGTCAATGGCTGTGCGGCGAAAGGCGACGTTGGCCGTAGCGAAGAACGGCGAATGGTCGCCACCGTTGACCTCGTGGGGCGCCATGTCGGTAGGTATCGGCAGATAGCCCTCCTTCCACACGCCGCAGCGACCTGCCACGCTCAGGAAGCGCACCTGTTCGCAGTACGACTCGGTCTCGTTCTCCGGGTCGGTGCGCAGGGTGAGAACTTCCCCCCCCACGGCCCCGATGCTCATGTCCACGAAGAACGGGCGCAGGAGCTCATGGATCCAATCGGGCTGGGGCGCGCAATCGCCGTCCGTGAACAGGACGAACTCGCCGCTGACGTGCTTCAGGGCCTCGTTGCGGGCGTGGCCGGGCGAGGCGCAGTTCGGGATCTGCACCAGCAGGATATTGTTCCTACGTATCTGCCAGCGTTGAACCACCTCGATGGTTCCGTCCGAGCTGCCTCCGTCGGCAATGAGAATCTGCAGCAGCGATCTGGGGTAATCCAGAGCATCCAGATACTCGAACGTCTTATCTAGTGTTCGCTCGGCGTTTCGTACTGGGATGATGATGGTTACTTTTGGTTGGCGTCGGGCTATCTCCATCGGGTCCTGTCCTCCTGCGGCTCCCTGCGTCGTGACGTACATTGTGTCGACGCGTGGCATCATACCGCAAGGGGGACCAGGATGTCAACGTTATGTCTAGTCTTGTTCTGATGTGGTCGAACTCTAGCTCTTTTGGCGTGAGCGCTTCAGGGCCTCGCCGCCTTTCTTGCCGATCACCGAGTAGTAGTCAGGACCGTGGCGCTGCTTGACGGTCTCGCCGCCGCGCCGACCGATCTCCGCATAGAAGGAAGTGCCGCGCTTCTGGCGAACGGCGGCGCCTCCCAGTTTGCCAATGCGAGAGTAGAACTCCGACCCGCGCTCCTCGGCCACTGTGTCGCCACCCTTCTTGCCGATTTGGGCGTAGAAATCGGCCCCATATTTGGCCTTCACGGCCTCGCCGCCCTTCCTGCCTGCCTCGCGTACCGTCATTTCGGGCTTCTGTGCCATCGCACCTCTTCCTTTCGTTTCATTCGGATATTGGCTCATCGGTTACGCTGCCCACGCCGACAGGGGCAGATAGCCGGGTCCGAGGTGGTCCGTGGCGGGCGGTACACGTCGTTGTGCATGTGCGCTGCCGCCCAGGCTCGCGCTTTTGCGCTCGCAGGGATGGCGCAGCAAGAACTATGCCAAGGTGACCGGCAAGGTCACCGTCGCCCGATAGCGACAGATGGATACGTTGTGTGCTCGACCCGTTCGCAACAAGCGCGCGAGAGGCATGTCTGAGAGAGTGTGTGAAAAGCTTCCTGGACCAGTCATTCCCGCTTTAGCGGGAATGAGGGAAGGAGGCTCCGAATCAAGGTTAGCCCATCTCACACGCTCTCCGAGGCCACGGAATGAGCATAAAGATGCTCGCTCGGGGGACACGGAGCGTTCCATGATGGAACAGCGTTTCTACCGCGAGCAGGATGCCAGCGCGACGACGTTGGCGCGACGTCTTGCGTTTGACAAAACCGTCCGATGTCATGTAAACTAGCGTACAATCGCGCCCGCCAGGTCGGCCGTCGGGCCGATCAGCGCGCACCGGATCGTGGATTGGCGGCCTTCCTCCCGGGTTCCTGCTTCGCCTTGCTCCCATGTCAGCCTCCCTTTGGGCTTCTTGCGGACGTTCGCGGCGAGGTGTGTAGCGGGAGCAGAGCTTTTTGTGATCGACGGGGAGAGATAATGGGTAGGCTCAAGGAGACCGATCCCGAGATCTTCGGGGCCATTGAGAACGAGAAGTCCAGACAGCTCGGCAAGATCGAGCTGATCGCGTCGGAGAACTATACCAGCGCGGCCGTGCTGGAGGCGACCGGCTCCATTCTGACCAACAAGTATGCCGAGGGCTATCCGGGCAACCGCTACTATGGTGGGTGTGAGAACGTGGACGTGGTGGAGAGGCTCGCCATCGAGCGTGTTAAAGGGCTCTTCGGCGCGGACCACGCCAACGTCCAGCCCCACAGTGGCAGCCAGGCCAATCAGGCCGCGTACTGGGCTGTTCTGGAGCCGGGGGACACGGTGCTGGGCATGCGGCTGCCTCACGGTGGCCATCTCACGCATGGCCACCCGGTCAACTTCTCAGGGAGGCTCTATCGCTTCATTTCCTACGGCGTGCGGCGCGACACGGAAACGCTGGATTACGATGAGATGGAGCAACTGGCCCTGACCCATCGACCGAAGCTCATCGTGGTGGGCGCCAGCGCCTATCCACGCGCCATTGACTTCGCTCGGGTGCGGGCCATCGCCGATCGGGTTGGATGCTATGCCATGGCTGACGTCGCGCACATAGCGGGTCTGATCGTAGCCGGGCTGCATGCCAATCCCTTGCCGCATATGCACATTGTCACCTCGACCACGCACAAAACGCTACGTGGACCGCGCGGCGGCTTCGTTCTCACCGGTGTGGAGCTCGCCCAGAAGATAGACAAGGCGGTCTTTCCAGGTTTGCAGGGTGGACCACTGATGCACGTGATAGCCGGAAAGGCAGTTGCTTTCCGCGAGGCGGCCCAGCCTCCGTTTGCAGACTACCAGCGGCGGGTGGTGGCCAATGCGCAGTCATTCGCCGAGCATCTTCAGCGCCAGGGACTGCGCCTGGTATCGGGCGGCACAGACACGCATCTGATGCTGATCGATCTCTCGCCACTCGGCCTGACCGGACGTGTGGCGGAGAAGGCGCTGGACGAGGTCGGCATAACGGTGAACAAGAACATGATCCCGTTCGACCCGAACCCGCCCAGCACCACCAGCGGGATTCGAGTGGGCACGCCGGCCATCACCACGCGTGGCTTCGGGGCAGGCGAGATCGCTCAGCTCGCGGGGGTGATCGGGCGCGTGCTGCACAATCTGGAGGACCAGCCCACGCTGCGACAGGCGCGAGTCGAGGTGACCGAGCTGTGCCGGCGCTTTCCGGCTCCCGGCATCGAAAGAGGAGAGAAGGTGCAAAGCGTCTGATCGAAGGACGCTCTGCTCCGCGCGGCGGGCGCGGAACGATGCTGTTCGGGCGTATGGTAATTTGCCTTCTCTGTACGTAACGTGTTATAATCTTCGCCGTGTTGTGGCGTCGCACCCGGCTAGAGGCCGGGTGAGGATTGAAACAAACAAACACGACATAAAAGGAGGCACTTGTTGCGCGAATACGAGCTTGTGTTTGTGATCAGCCCCGAGGTCCCTGAGGAGAACGTCGGTGCCACCACGGAAAAGGTCAGCCAGTTCGTATCTAATCGGGGCGGTAACATCGACAAGGTCGAGCCCTGGGGCCGGCGCAAGCTCGCCTATCCGATAAACGACTTCAGGGAAGGCACCTACGTGCTACTCCAGTTCAAGATGGAGCCCAAGCACCTGACCGATCTCGAAGCGAGCCTGCGTATCTCCGAGGACGTTCTGAGATACCTGGTGGTGCGGCTAGGGGAGTGATCTTCGGGGGCGAACCCGTCCTGGTGACAATGCTGCGGTATCGGGTCGATCGGTTGCAGAAGAGTGAAGAGCATTGAGTAGTAGGGATGGTATGTGATGGCCGGTTTGAATAAGGTAATGCTCATTGGGAATGTGGGGACCGAACCCGAGATGCGGTACACGGAGAAGGGCACACCCGTCACGTCTTTTCGGATGGCGGTGAGCCGGAACTTCAATATGCCAGATGGTGAGCGACGCGAGGAAACCGAGTGGTTCAGTATCGTCGCGTGGAACAAGCTGGCCGAGATCTGCAATCAGTACCTCAACAAAGGGAAGAAGGTCTACGTAGAGGGCCGCCTTCATACGCGCTCGTGGGAAGGACAGGACGGTCAGAAGCGCTACAGGACAGAGATTGTCGCCGGCGATGTTCAATTCCTGGATCGTTCGGGAACGGCGCGTTCCGGAGGGGAACCGGAGGCTGACGAGGGACTGGATCCGGACGATCTGCCCTTCTAGACCGATCGCGAGATCTGGTGTGTCGAAGATTGAGAGCGTGCTCGATCCTTGGACCCTATGAGGGTCGCAGCCAGTAGATAAGTATACGGAGTAAGAAGCGTGCCGAAACCAGGTGGTGGACGACCAGTACGAAGAGGCGGTAAGGAAGGCGGGCGCCGGTATGCGCCTAAGCGGAAGGTCTGCGCTTTCTGCGTGGAGAAGGCCAATACCGTCGATTATAAGGACCCTGGAAAGCTGCGGCGCTACCTGTCGGATCGCGGCAAGATCGAGCCGCGCAGAAAGACGGGAACCTGTGCCAGACATCAGCGCATCCTCACCGTCGCGCTCAAGCGGGCACGGCATCTTGCGCTGCTTCCGTTCACGGCGGAGCATATCCGAGTGTCCGGTGGAGTTGGCGCGCGGATGTGAGGTCCGAGAGCGCGAATTACGAGCGTAGTATGGCTTTTGGGGCTGTTTGCGAATGGCTTCAAAAGCCATATCTGTTTTCAGCCAGCTTTACTAGGTAGGACCAGATAGATGGGTAAAAAGAAGCAAAAGGTTGCCCCGGTTCGGCAGATGAGCAAGCATCAGTTGTCGCGCTGGGAGCGTGAGAAGAGACTGCAGCGGCTCCTGTACACGGTGGGCGGTGCGCTGGGTGTGGTCCTGGTGGCCGTGCTCGGATTTGGCTTCTTTCGGGAGTTCGTTCAGCCACCAAGCCAGGTGGTAGCCCAGGTCAACGATCGCTCCTTCAACATGGACTACTACGTCAAGCTCTACTCGCTGCGCGACTACATGCTCACTTTGCAGCAATCCTTCATGCAACAGAGCCAGGCCGCTGCCAGCGGTGATGCCCAGAGTAGCTTGCAGCAGCAACTCCAACAGATTCAATTCGCACGCGCTCTGCTACCCCAGCAGGTCCTCGATGGAATGATCGATGATGAGATCATCCGCCAGGGCGCCCAGTCCGAGGATGTCGCGGTTACGCCGCAAGAGGTGGACGACTACCTCGTGAGCCAGTTTGTGGCTCCGCCCCAGGAGGGTGAGGAGGTAGATCCCGCCAAGCAACGTGCCGATTTCGAGCAAACCTACAACAGCATTCTATCGGCGGCCGGCATCCCCGATGCCCAGTACCGCGAGGTTGCCACGGCCGAGCTGCTGAAAAAGAAGCTGGAACAGAAGCTGCAGGATGCCGTCCCGACCAGGGGCGAGCAGGTACGTGTCCAGAGTATCCAGGCGAGTACCGAGGACGAAGCCAACGCTGTCAAGGCGAAGCTCGACCAGGGCATCACGTTCGACCAGGCAGCTCAACAGGTAGCGCAAGAACTGGACAAGAACAACCCGCCGAATCCATCGCCGAGTCCTTCGGCGGATGCCTCGGCGAGCCCGTCGGAGCATACCTCGCCGACTCCGCCGCCCACGCCGCCGAGCCCCAGCTTCAGCGATCCAGGCTGGATTCCGAGGGGACTGCTGGATGCCAAGCTCGATGAGGCGGTCTTCGCTCTGCAGCCTGGTCAGGTTAGCGAGGCTATCCAGCAATCTGCGGGCAGCTACGTGTTCATCAAGCTGATCGAGCGGCAGGCTGATCGAGACATCAGCGCGGACCAGCAGTCCCAGCTCAAGGCACAGGTCTTCCAGATCTGGCTGGACAATCAGCAGAAGACGGCCAAGGTCGAGCGGAAGCTGGACTCCCAGAAGCAAGACTGGGCTACCCGCCAGGTGCAGAAGATGCGCACGAAGCTCGGCAGAGCGGCGGGATAGAGTGGCCGATTAGCGCTCGGCCGCTAGATTGTCATCCTGAGCCGCAGCGAAGGATCTCCCGGTTGGAGGGGCGATGGCCGCCTGAACTGAGGGAAAGGTCCTGCTGGGACGACCAACGAGGAGATTCTTCGCCTCTCGCCAGAGGCGAGTCGCCTTCGGAGACCGCTGCGGCTCCGGCTCGGAACACAACGAAGGCTCTGGTCAGTAACATTGCCCTGTGCACCTTCTCTGTGGTCTCCTAGTGCTCGACCCGCTCCAGCTTGGCGAAGCTGAGCAGCATCTTCTTCAGACCAGTCTGACCCTTGAAGGAGACCGTTATCTCACGGTCTCCCTTGGCCTCCGTGCAGCTCACCACGATGCCTTCGCCAAACTTGGCGTGGCGCACGCGGGCGCCGGGCTCGAACGCGGGGAGTGGCTCTGGCTCGATTGCGCGCATGGCTGCGCGCGCGGGGGGCGGGCTGACTGGCTGATCCCAGCTAGGTGACGACTGGAACGACGCGCCGCGCCGCTGTACCATCGCGCTGGGGAGATCGTCCAGAAACCGGGAAGGACGGCTGATCTCGCTGTTGCCGTACAGCGTTCTGCGATAGGCGTGCAGGAGATAGAGCCTCTCGCGAGCGCGGGTGACGCCGACGTAGCAGAGGCGACGCTCTTCCTCCATCTGGGACGGCTCCTGCAACGATCGCGAGTGGGGCAGAATTCCCTCCTCCAGTCCCACGATGAAGACGACCGGGAACTCCAGTCCCTTGGCCGCGTGCAGGGTGATCAGGGTGACCGCGTCCTGCTTCTCCTCCAGCGAATCCACATCCGATACCAGCGCTACCTCTTCGAGGAAGGCGCGCAGCGCAGATCGCGGGCTCAGTTGGTCGTAGTCCTTGGCCACGGTGCGCAGCTCCTGGATGTTCTCCCAGCGCTCGGCGGCGCGCTCCGGATCGCTCTGCAGGTGCTCGCGATAGCCGGTCGATTGCAGGACGTAGTCGACCAGTTCCGCCACCGGCAGGGTCTCGCTCTGCTCAACCAGATCGCTGAGGAGGGTAAAGAAGCGCAGCAGTAGCTGGCGTGGACGCGTGCCGAATGGAATCTGGGCGGCTGTGACTGAGCGCGTGTCGGCTTGATCCGTATCTCCGTCCGCACTGCCCGCCCCCTCCTGTGTGGATAGCACTTGCAGTGCCGCGTACGCCGGGAGGTCCATCTGACGGGCCCAGGTGCGTAGATCGTCCATTGTCTTCTGCCCGATCCCTCTAGGCGGGACGTTGATCACGCGGTTCAGGCTGGCGACGTCGTATGGGTTGTGGACCAGGCGCAGGTAGGCCAGGACGTCTTTGACCTCGCGGCGCTCATAGAAGCGAGTCCCGCCGACCAGCTTGTACGGCATGCCGTAGCGTACCATAGCGTCTTCCAGCGCACGGGACTGGGCGTTGGTGCGATACATGACCGCGCAATCGCCCGGGCGGACCTGCCCACGGGACATCAAGCGATCTACCTCGGCTACTACCATCTGAGCCTCTTCGCGCTCGTCGTAGACCTCGGCCACGATGATTGGGTGGCCCGCATCGTTCTCGGTCCACAGATTCTTTTGCTTGCGCTGCGTGTTGGCCACGATGATGCTCTGAGCCACGCCCAGGATGTTCTGGGTGGAACGGTAGTTCTGCTCCAGTACGACGACCGTGGCATCCGGGTAGTCGCGCTCGAAGTTGAGGATGTTGCGGATGTCGGCGTTGCGCCAGGAGTAGACCGACTGATCCGGATCGCCTACCACGCACACGTTGCGGTGCAGGCCGGCCAGGAGCTTGATGAGAGCGTATTGTGCCATGTTGGTGTCCTGGAACTCGTCTACCAGGAGGTGCAGCAAGCGGGACTGGTATTTCTCGAGCACGTCCGGCCTATCTTGCAGCAGGCGGACGGTGGTCATGATCAGGTCGTCGAAGTCCAGCGCTTTGCTCTGCAGCAGGCGGGTCTGGTACTGTTCGTAGACCCGGCGCACGACCTCGTGGAAGTAGCTAGCCACGAGCCGGCGACCGTAGCCTTCAGCGTCCACCAGCTCGCTCTTGGCGTTCGAGATAGACGACAGGATCGCGCGGGGGCTGTAGAGCTTCTCGTCGAGCCGCAGATCCTTGAGGGCCTGCTTGATCAGCCCCATCTGGTCGTCCTCGTCATAGATGACAAAGTCGGACCCTACGGCGAGGTATTGACCCTCCCGGCGTAGGAGGCGCGTACACAGTGCGTGGAAGGTACCGATGGATAGATCCTGCACGCGCTGTCCGACGAGACTGCGCAGACGCTCCACCATCTCGCGGGCGGCCTTGTTAGTAAAGGTCACGGCCATGACGCGGTAGGGCTTCACCTGACACTGATCCAGGAGATGTGCCACGCGGTAGGTGATGACGCGTGTCTTGCCACTGCCCGGCCCGGCTAGAACGAGCAGAGGACCCGCGATGGTTTCGACGGCTTGGCGCTGGGCTTGATTGAGGTCTGCCAAGAGCTTCATGTGGTCTCCGGAGAAGAACTGTGAAAGCGACGCGGCCTATTATACCATCAGGCGGCGCCCGATCCTAACGATGGTGGGACGTTCGCCTGCCCTTGGCGATCTGATAGGAAGAGAGTTTATAATGGAGAGGGTCTATAATGGAAAATGGAGAGGGAGGGACCCGGCGTCCAGAGAACAGGCTCCTCGACCTGAGATGCCACCGGTCCAGCGAGCGCAGTAGATGTCCAGAGCAGCCCGCATACTTGTGGTCGACGATGACGCTATCATTCGGGAGATGATCGGCTCCATTCTCGACGTGGAAGGCTACCGAGTCATTCTGGCCGAGGATGGCAACCAGGCCCTTGAGATACTAGCGGTCACCGTGCCCGATCTCATCCTTCTCGATGTGATGATGCCCGGCCTCGACGGCAACGAGGTCTGCAGGCGCTTGAAAAGTGATCCCTCGCGTAGCTTCATCCCGATCATAATGCTCACTGCTCTCGGCCAGGCAGAGCAAAGGGTCCGCGGCTTGGAGCTGGGGGCCGACGACTATCTGGCGAAGCCTTTTTATCTCGAAGAGCTGCTGGCCCGCGTTCGGGCCCAGTTGCGCCGCTCCGGTCAGATCAACACCAATCCGCTGACCGGTTTGCCGGGCAACCTGGTGATCGAGGCCGAGGTGTCGGCCAGACTTCTCAAGCAGCAGTCTCCTCTGTCCATGCTGTACTGCGACCTGGACAACTTCAAAGCGTTCAACGATGCCTACGGCTTCGCGCGTGGAGATGATGTTATACGGTTCACGGCCGGCGTTCTGGTCGAGGCGGTCGAGAAGCACGGCAACCCGGACGACTTCGTGGGCCATATTGGCGGGGACGACTTTGTGGTGCTGTCGACTCCGAACAAAGCGGAGGCGATTGCGCGCGACATCATCGAGCGGTTCGATCGCGGCGCACCCGAGTTCTATTCACCTGAGGATCGACAGCGCGGCTACACCACAGTCGTCGATCGGCGCGGGCAGATGCGGCGGTTCCCTCTTGTCAGCGTCTCCATCGGTATCGTCACGCCCGCTCGGCGTGGCGTTGACACCTATCTGGCCGCGGCCAAGCTAGCCTCCGAGGCAAAACAGGTTGCTAAGCGTCAGACGGGAAGCGCGTTATTCATGGATCGCCGCGGAAAGCTGCCTAACGGTGGGCTGGGGGCCAAGGGTTGGGGGGAAAAGGGGAAAAGGTGAAAAGGGCCAAAGGGGAGAGAAGTACCCCCTTTTCCCCTCTTGCCCTTTTCGCCTTTTTCCCCCAACCCTTAGTACTACAACCGTAGTTCATCGAACTTCTCATCTTGAGCACCGCCTCTGTTGGTCATTCTGAGGCGCGCACGCCGAAGAATCCGCGCCCCTCGCCCCCGGAAGTACGGATTCTTCGCGC
>SCTZ01000073.1 GCA_004297765.1 Chloroflexota bacterium
CGATATCTCCGCTACGCTCCCACACCTGGCTGATCCGGACGGCTCACATCAAGCGCCACGCCAATCGTCTATCTTGTCGCTGGGGTTGATTTCAACCCACTTGATCTACTGCGATGTCCCATCCATTCCGCGCGTTGACAAGGCCCGCCACGGTCAGTAAGATGGCTATAGTCTACTGCTTTACGCAAATACATCCACATTACAAATAACACGCGCTAGATCCGCCTGCGGCGCTCGATCCATCGTAGGAAGGCTCACGAGACCGGGGCAGGACGGCCGGAGGTATCACCGGAGATGTCTGATTCTGTTCCAAAGGTCATTGCATGGGAAACCACAATTGCTTGTCCTCTGGCCTGCATACACTGCCGAGCGGAGGCGCGGCACCAACCCGATCCGCTTCAGTTGACGACGGACGAGGGCAAGAACCTCCTGAAGCAGATTGCCGAGTTGAATCCCCATGCCATCGTCATCCTGACGGGAGGCGAACCCCTCACGCGGCCGGATATCTTCGAGCTGGCCAGTTCTGGGACGGCCCTGGGCCTCTACATGGTTGCCTCGCCGGATGACGGCCGTCTGCTGACGCCGGAGACGGTGCAGCGTCTCAAAGACGCCGGCATACAGCGCATCTCTTTCAGTTTGCACTATCCTGATCCGGCCGAGAACGACTACTTCGCTCGGACCGAGGGAGCCTTCGACGCGGCCATGCGCGGTCTAGCCAATCTCAAGGCTGGCGGTCTGCCGTTCCAGATCAACACGACCGTCACGCGCCGGAACGCCGATCGCTTGCCACAGATGTATGACCTGGTGCGTCGGGTGGAGGCGCTGACCTGGGATCTCTTCTTCCTGATTCCTACCGGTCGGGCTCGCATGATGGAATCGGACGAGATGCCTCCGGAGCAGTACGAGCGAGTTCTCAACTGGCTGTACGATCTTCAGAGTAGCTCGCCCATTCCTGTCAAGCAGACCTGCGCGCCTCATTTCCGGCGCATCGAGCGACAGCGGGCTAAGGCGACCGCATCCGAGGGACAGAGCGAGCCGTCTGGCCATCGCCTTGGGAGCAACCTGCCTATCGAACGCGGTCGGCGCCACGGGGCGACCTCGCGTGGCTGCATGACCGGCGATGGATTCATCTTCATCTCGCACACCGGCGACGTTTGCGGCTGCGGCTACCTCCCCATCGCCGTCGGCAATCTGCGCGAGAAGTCTTTCCGAGAGATCTACTACGGCTCCAAGGTCTTCAACGACCTGCGGGACGTGACGCTCCTACGCGGAAAGTGCGGCGCCTGCGAGTATCGCGCTGTGTGTGGTGGATGCCGGGCACGTGCATATGCCGCGGATGGAGACTACCTGGCGGAAGAGCCATACTGCGTATATGAGCCACTGTCGGCTGAAAAGGCAGGCACCCCTTAGCGGTGCATCCGCCAACACCAATCGACATCCGTAGTGGCGGACCGCCGTGTCCGCCAGGGGTGGGGTAGGGCGCGCCCCCCAGCCCCTGGCGGACAGTCTCCGAAGGCGACTTGCCTCTGGCGAGAGCCGTCCGCCACTACGAAAGCGCAAAAGGACTTGGTGGATGTGGCGCCTAGGAATGTGGAAGATATGCAGGTCATCGAGTTGGAGAACGTCGGCACGCTTCTGGAGGGCTAAGTGATGCGTCTCATTCGTTCCGCGCTGTATGTTCCTGGCAACTCCGCCAAGATGTTGCAGAAAGCCAGGGCGGTTTCGGCCGACGCGCTGCTGCTCGATCTGGAAGACGCGGTGTCCGCGGCTGGCAAGGATGAGGCGCGGGCGCTGGTCGTCTCCGCTTTCTCGGAGCCCTGGCCGGCCGACAAAGCAATCTTCGTCCGGCTGAATGCGCTTTCTTCCGATATCTGGGAACGAGATCTGGAATCCGTCCTCCCATGTCTTCCCGCTGGCCTCGTCATCCCCAAGGTGGAGTCCGCCGAACAGGTGTGCCTGGTCGATCGCAAAATCGCCGAGGTGGCGCGTGCCACGGGGGTGGACGCCTCGGATGTCGCGTTGATCGCTATGCTGGAGACTGCCTTGGGGATCCTAAGAGCGCTGGAGATAGCCACGGCGTCGCCGCGAGTATGCGCACTGCTCCTCGGGTCGGAGGATCTGACATTGGATGCCGGTCTCCAGCGAACCCCCGAAGGGCTGGAGTTGCTGTACGCGCGCTCGCAAACAGTATTCGCCGCAACGGCGGCTGGGATACAGACCCTGGATGGCGTCTGGGCCGACATCGCCAACCTGGAAGGATTGCGCCGCGAGTCCATGCGCGTCCGATCTCTGGGCTTCTCCGGGAAGAGCCTCATCCATCCCAGCCACGTTCCCGTAGTGAACGAGGTCTTCTCTCCGTCCCAGGAAGAGATCGAGCGGGCCCGTCGCCTGGTCTCCGCCTTTGCGGCAAGTGAAAGCCGTGGCATAGGTGCGATCTCATTCGAGGGGCAGATGGTGGATCGCCCTCACCTTGAAAAAGCGCGCCGCCTTCTGAGAGTTGCTGGAGAGGACCTATCCGAGCGGTAGTCCGATCTTCTCAGCCGGTTTGCCGCTCAGCGCGGGTTCTTGCCCTCTGCTTCTTTCCTGTGGTTGATTTGTCCTCAGCCTTGCTGTTTCCGTGGACTGCCTCGGGGTGGAGGCGCTCATGTAATCGATGGAACTCCTTCTCGAGGCTATCCAGCTCATCTTCCGACATCTTCTCCAGGTCGACCAAACCCGTTCGGGCGCCTTTCACGGCACGGATCAGCTCGTCCAGCTTGAGGTGAATGGCCTTGGCATCTCGGTTCTGCGTGTTCTGGATCAAGAAGACCATCAGGAACGTGATAATCGTGGTGCCGGTGTTGATGACGAGTTGCCAGGTATCCGAGAAGCCAAAGATCGGCCCGGTCACCGCCCAGAAGACGATGATCATGAGGGCCGCCACGAAAGCCCAGGCTGAGCCCAGCAGGTGCGACGCCGTTTCAGCAAAGGTATGAAAAATATCGTTCATAGGCTAGTACCGCCACTAGGCCGCTCTCTTGCGCTCCCATCGGCCGGTTTTCTCGTCCTTCTCATATTCGTGCTCTACCGCGCTCCACGCCACGCGGTGCGCCCGACTTTCGTCGTGGCCGTACTCGTCCCAAGCATTGTTGAAGGCTGCGCGATAGATCTCCTGGGCGTGTCTGGGCAGGTGCTCACGCACGCTCTCAGGCAGATCGGAGAGGCTATCGTACGGCATGGTCGCTTCCTCCCTGTCTTGTCAATATGGCCGACGCCAAGGGACATTTGCAAGAGCCGCGCCAGCGCAAACGTGGAGGAGTCCTGAGGCATCCGTCTTGCTGGGACAAGGGATGGGCACCGCAGTTAGCAGGAGGCACACCAGCCTCTATGTTTTGGGATGGAGGTATGAAGATGGCAGATGAAATGGAAACGATAGACGAGGAGCTTCAGGAGAACACGAATGCCATACATTGATCAAAAAGCTCGCCCCGAGATGGACTCTCTCATGGATCCCCTCATCGATCACATCAAGTCCCTGCCACTGGAGCAGCAAGATGCCGTACTCGACTATGTTTTGACCCGGATGCTGATGAGCCTGTACCACCCACCGTTTTTCAACTTTAATCGAGCACTGGGGGTGCTAACCGCCGTCACGCAGGAATACTACAGGGTCGTTATCGCGCCGTATGAAGATGAGAAGATTCGAGACCCTGGTCCGGTGAGAGCCAAGCCTGAGGACTGATCAGATCGACTATTGGGACGAAGGTCCCCCGTTCAGCATCACGCCCGCTGCGTACAGGTATGGTACGAGTCTTGCAGAAATGGAACATTTGCCATGTAACTCGGCACTGCAGCTAGCTCAGACCTATCGCGCCATCGGTCCGCCGATTCATGAACATGACAACTGACCGACGAATCGAGCCGCGTGCAAACGAAAGGAAGCAGGTGATAATTGCCACGACTGAGCCTGAGAGCAAAGCAGTTCGCAAGCTTTGTGGTGATTCTGCTTCCGATTCTCGGCCTGCTCATCTATGGCTATCGTGAGGCGGACGACCGGCAGGTCGAAACGATTCTCGACGATCAGATGCAGACCGCCCAGGCCGTCTCGGCAGTGGTGGATGGCAGCTTCGACGAGGCCCTCACCCTTGGGTGGGCGCTTGCCAACGACCCTGTTGTTCTGACCCTTGATCCGTCCCAACTGGACCCCTACCTCGAACAGCTGATCCTCTACTATCCGCAATACGAGCAGATCGGTGTTGTCAATGCCCTGGGGGATCAGGTAGGTACAGCCCGGCCTTTTCCTGCAGGCACCCAACGCGCAGGACTTGCGGCAGACATCCCAACCGTTCAGCAGGTGCTGTCCACCGGGCAGCCGGTGCTCGGGACAGTCTCCATCTCGCGATTGACGCTTAGTCCTGCAACAGGCATGGGCGTACCCATACGCGATAAAAGGGGCCAGACGGTGGGCGCCGTCTTTGTCTCGTACCGTTTGGAAACGCTTTCACGCGAGCTTGGGGGCGTGATACTGGGACCGCAGCAGAGCATCCTTCTGGTCGACACGGTAGGGACAGCGCTGTTCCACACGGCCCTGTCAGAACTGCCTTGGGAGGAGCGCAACCTCAGCGGCTTCGAACCCGTGAAAGCGGCTCTGGAAGGTAGGCCAACCGAGGTCAGACGTTTCGTTTCGCCTGTCACCGGCGATACCCGCATGGGTGCTTTCACCCCAACTCCCAAATACGGCTGGGTGGTGGGAGTGACCATACGGGAAGACGTGGCCCTGGCTCCGGTCAGGGCCGCGCTCAGAGACCAACTGCTCGGCTTCGGCGCGATCGTCGTTCTAAGCATGGGTTTGGTCTTCATCTTCTCCTATGCTCTGCTAAAGCAAGTTCGCCAGCTGAGCGACCAGGCCCTGGCCCTGGGACGAGGTGATCTGACTCGGCGGGTGGCTATCAAGACCGGTGACGAGATCAAGGGAAGAACTTTTACTTCACCCTTCCCCTGCAGGGTAAGCGTGCCAGTTCTGATGTGCCGCCAGAATGGGGGATCGAGGATGTCCAGGGGGACACCCTTGATAACAGATGAGCATGCATCGTGATTGCCGAAAACCCATTGACCCATTCATAGGCTGGCTTGCAGGCGTCGCCATCGGCCTGGCGGTACTCCACGGGGTCTTGGCCCTCCTTTGGGGTCGTGGGCAGTTCGTGGCTGTCCTTCCCTGGTACGTGCCGATGATGCATGGCTTCGCCGTACTGGCCGCGTTCAGCATTGCCTTTGTCGCCTTTGGGCGCTACCACGCGCTCGGCATGGCAGATGCCTTCTGGATCGGCACGGCCTTCAATGCCTTCGGCATACTGGCCGTGTTCTACGTTCTCTCTTGGCCAGGTCTTCTGCCTGATGAGCGGGGACTCATCGCCCAGCTCCCCAACACGTCGGGCTGGCTCTTGGGTCTCAAGTTCGGCGCCCTGGCCGTATTCCTTCTGGTGGCACCCTTCGCAACCTGGCCAAGGCCGGGAAAGACCGGAGAGCACCGATGGCTCTGGCCGATTCTCGCTGAGCTCGGTCTGATGGTGGCCGTGGCGGCGGTGGGTGGGCTATCGGTAGCCTTCGAGCAGTTCCTGCCTTTGCTCGTGGTAGACGGGGCCTGGACGCCTCTTTTTGTTGGAATCTTCGCCGTTCTCCTAGTGGCATTCGCGGCTGGCACAACACTCTCGGCTCTTCGCTATCGACAGACCAATGATCCCCTCCTGGGATGTGTAGCCTTCACGCAACTGGCGCTCGCGTTCTACGTACTCACGGCCATCATCGGCGGCGAGCGATATGACACATGGTGGTATTGGCAGCGTATTCTCATGGTCAGCGGCTTCTCGACCCTGCTATTCGGGCTGCTCGCCGAGTATGTCGGGCTGTACCAGCGCGAGCGAGAGAGAACGCGTGAATTGGAGGCGCTGCAAGAGCAGGCCCAGGATGAGCGCAACCACCTGCGGGTGCTCATCGACACCGCGCCCATCGGTATCGCCTTCCACGCCGCCCCAGATGGCCGCCTGCTGCTCTTCAACAGGGCGGCCGAGGACATCCTGGGCCGGCCTCTGGCGCCGGAGGTGGGCGTTGTCGGCCAACCTGCTTTGTATGGCATCTATCGACCGAGTGGCGAGCCCTTCCCACCTGAGGAACTACCAGCCAGCCGTTCACTGCGCGGGGAGACCTGTGTTGGAGTAGAAATGATGATTCGCCAGGCCGTAGGCCCGGGGGTGTTCATCCTGGCCAACTCGGCCCCATTGCGCGACGCCGAGGGTCAGATCAGCGGGGCGGTGGTCGTCTTCCAGGATATCACACCCATCAAGGAGCAGGAGCGGTTGCGGGATGAGTTCGTCTCCGCCGCCGCGCATGAACTGAAGACTCCCGTCACCACCATCAAAGGCTATGTCCAGTTGATGCGCCAGTGGGCACCCGCCGGGCATGAGCCGCGCGAGGGAGAGGCCTTTAAGGTGATCAACGCCCAGTGCGACCGCATCAGCCGACGCGTGCAGGAGATGCTAGAAACCCTCCGTTTCCGCACTGCTCCGCCATCTCTAGAGCGGGTGCGCTTCGATCTGGGCGAGCTTGCCTCACAGGTGGTGCGGCGCATGCAGACCACAACCCAGCTTCATCGGCTGCTGCTCGAGAGTGAGGCGCCGGCGCCGGTGGAGGCCGACCGCGAGCGCATCGAGGAGGTGCTGGTGAGTCTGCTCGATAACGCCATCAGGTACTCGCCAAAGGGCGGCGATATCGAGGTGCGGATCTCGACCCAGAAGAGGGAAGCCATCGTCACGGTGAGGGACCACGGTGCGGGTATCGCCAGGGACCGACAGCCGCACATCTTCGTGCCCTTCTATGAGGCCGTGCCCACTGGCGCCCCTGGCTACCGCGGGGTCGTGGCTCTCAGCCTTTATCTCAGCAAGCTGATCGTTGAACGTCACAAAGGCCGCATCTGGTTCGAGAGCGAGGAGGGACGAGGATCGACCTTCTACTTCAGTTTGCCACTGGCCGCTCCCGACACGTGAGCAAGAACAACGAACGGTGACGGAGCTACCCAGTCCACCCAGTTGGATGAGACATGGTCATGAACCCTGGCCGGCCCTGGGAGCGCGGGCGAGACGCCCGCGCTCCCAGGAGGCGTCCTCCTAGAGTTTTGACCACGTCCCAGCTGGACCACCTGGGCGGCGAGAGAATGCGCTCAGCTATGCGGCGCGCTGACGCATTGTCGTCTGCTGAGGCACACGACTCGGGACAGAGATCCGCGTCAGAGCGTCAAGCACCGCTTGCTCTTGCGGCATGCATACCGCCAGATCCCCGAGTGATACCACCCCAATCAGCCGCCCGTCCTGGACAACCGGCAGACGCCGAATCTGCTCTCGCGCCATCAGCTCGCACGCCTGAGTCAACTCCATATCCGGGCGCGCCGTGACGGGGTTCTGCGTCATGAATTCCCGTACCTGGGCGTGCCTGACATCAACATCGGAGGTACAGCACTCGATGGCTAGGTCGCGGTCTGTAATGATGCCGACCAACTGGCCGTTCCCATCACAGATGGGCACCGTGCCGATATGGTGACGAAGCATCAGCCCCGCCACCTCACTCAGCGTGCTGGAGGGACCGGCATAGTAGACCTCTTTGGAGAGGATCTCCTTCAACTGCATCTTCTTGCCTCCTAAGCTTGCTCGTTCCACCTGGATTCGGATGGCCCGCAGTTCTCGGGGCCGCAGTCTCGCGGCTGAGCTGCGTCCATCCCTATATCCGAGTCGGGCAAGGGGTGTGCCACAGGCGAGAGGCACAGGCTTAGAGACGCTCCCAGTACACCCGCGAGAACTTCTCTCGCGGCAGCTTGCTGATGCGTAGGCGACCGTCAAAGGCTTTCTTGAACTCCTTGCCGATCCGCTCGGCCAGGAAGGGCGTGGTGGTAATAACCGCGATCTCCTCGCCATGATCCTGCACGGCCGCGACGCGCGCGATGGGGTTCTCCTGCATGGCCTCCCGCTCTTGATGGCGGATCATCGCCAACGCTTGCTGCTTGTTTTGCACGAGCAGTGGGCTGCGTAGATGCACCTCGCCCTCATAGAACTGACGGTCAAGGCGATCGCAGCCCGGACAATTGATCATTCCCGTGCCCGGTTGGTCCTTGAGTTGTTCATAGCGCGCCTCGTCGTAGTACCAGCGCTTGATATCCGAGATGGCGTGGCAGCGTGGGCAAATCAACGTGCCCGGTCGATCCTCGCCTTCCTGGTACTTCTTGTCCGGCGGGCGCCAATCTTCCGAAGCGCCGACGGTCGCGCGATCGAGAGAGCGACGGGTGGGCTTAACTCGTCCTGGTATGGGTCTGTTGTCCGGCATAGCTACCACCTCACATGTGCTTTGAGAAGGTCGTCATCTCGCTTCATTGCTTTCCTCCGCGCCGAGGCTTAGTGCGTCGTAGCCTCACGCCCTCGCGATCGGTCCCCCAGTGCGGGAAGCGCCCCAGGATAATGATGTTGTCCAGCACCTTTTGCACACCCGGAACGCCCGCGGTCACCGACAGGGCGGCGTCGTGATCCTCGATGCTGTCCACCTGGCCCGAGAGGACCACCGTGCCGTTAGTAGCGACCGGCACCACCTGGGCGGGGCTCACTCGACCGTCTTGGCTTAGCGCACGTACGATACGCCCCACCAGGGCCTCGTCCGCATTGCGGCTCGACGCGTCGGCCCGCACGGTCAGCTCGTTGCGCACGCTCTGTACGCCTGGCACACGCCATGCCGCCAACACGGCGTGCCGCAGCGCCCTGCGATCATCTACCAGACCGCGCAGATGGGCCACTCCATCGCGCACATCGCTTTCGTTGTCGTAGATCGTGATTCCGGCATCTGCAATAGCGGCCATCACCTCGCCGAGCATTGTGGCGTCGTCGACCATAGGCACCGGCTGGTCGGTGGGCTCGATCTGACCAACCTTCAGTCTACTGACCACCTCGCGCACACCCTTGACTTTCTCTGCCGCCTCCAGTGCCGCCCTCTCCTCCGCCAGGGTATCCACGCGCCCGCGCAGAGTCACTGCACCATGTCTGATATGTGCATCGATAGAATGGCGCGCCGCGAGCGGCTCCGCGGCGAGCGCGGCCTGAACGCCCTCCAGCAGCTCGTCGTCGGCCAAGTACTGATCGATGGAGACGGTCAAACGATCATCCACCCGTTTTACACCCGGCACCCATAGGGCAACACGCTTCGCCTCGCTGCGCTCGAAGGGGGTGTCCACGGTGCCCAGCAAAGTGACCACCCCATCTTCGACGAACACTCGCAAATCGTCGCTCTGGACCTGTCCATCGAGGGCCAGGGCGGCCAGAATACGTCCGCTGAGTTCGGCATCCTTGATCTCACGGGGATAGCGTAATCCAATGGCTTTGCTCATATTCTCTGTCACCTCACTTCCCTTGAGAGCATATGGCATGCCCAGCCACACACCATGAAGAGGGGAATCGCACCTGGCCATCGAATACCCGGCTTGAGCACCTGATAACCTTGTAAACTCGACCCTGCTTGCCTTATACTTGTCTCGATTAGCCATGCGCGAAAGGAGAGGACTTGGGGAAGCTAACCGAAATCAGATGGCATGGCCGGGCCGGCCAGGGGGTCGTGACCGCGGGCGAGTTGCTCGCTCAGACGGCGCTCGACGATGGAAAGTACTTTCAGGCCTTTCCCGACTACGGTCCAGAGAGGATGGGTGCGCCGATCAGAGCGTTCACGCGCATCAGCGATTCGCCCATCTACACGTACTGTGCTGTCGTGAACCCTGATGCAGTTGTGGTGACTGACGCAACCCTGATCGGTGTGGTCGACGTGACCGAGGGGCTGAAAGAGAACGGTGTGCTCGTCATCAATACTCAGTTGTCGCCACAGGATGTGCGGCGCAAGCTGAAGTACGATAAAGCGACGGTCTTTACCGTGGATGCCACCGCCATTGCGCTGGAGGCTCTTGGCAAGAACATTACCAACACGCCTATGATCGGCGCGTTGCTTCGGGCTGTTGCCCTCATCGACAAGGACGCGGTCGAACGGGAGATCAAGAAGCGACTGAGCGGGAAATTCAGCTCTGCGGTGGTCGAGTCGAACTTGCGAGCATTCCAGCTCGGATACGACCAGGCCCAGCAGGGATAGTGGCATATGCAAAGGAGGACATGTAGGTCGGATGAGTAATAACGGCTGGCGAGACATACCCATCGGCGGCGTCCTGGAGACGCCGGGGAGCTCCGTGGGTTACAAGACGGGTGGCTGGCGCGCGTTTCGACCCATTCGGGATGCAGCGAAATGCACTGACTGCATGCTGTGCTGGATGTTCTGTCCTGACAGCGCCGTGCAGGTGAGCAATAGCCAGGTTATCGGTATAGACTTCGAGCACTGCAAGGGATGTGGCATCTGTGCCAGAGAGTGTCCGCTCAAGTGCATCGAGATGATCGAGGAGACTCAGGCGCAGGCACAGGCCGAGGCCCGGGCGGAAGGGATTAGCTCATGACACTAGCGCTAAGCGAGCACGCAGAGCAGAAAGGCGGTCGTCCGGTGACAGGGGAGTTGGTGGCGCTCGACGGCGCCAAGATCGTGGCCGAGGCGATGCGCCAGATGAACCCGGACGTGGTTGCGGCGTATCCCATCACGCCACAGACCGAGATCGTGCAGACTTTCAGCGAGTTCGTGGCTAACGGCGAAGTTGCGACAGAGTTCGTGACGGTGGAGAGCGAGCATGCCGCCATGAGCGCGTGCATCGGGGCCGCGGCGTCCGGTGGACGTGTTCAGACGGCCACCACGTCGGCCGGCATGGCTTTCATGTGGGAAGTGCTGTACGTAGCGGCCAGTTGCCGTCTGCCGATCGTCATGCATTTCGTCAACAGGGCTCTCTCGGCCCCGCTGAATATCCACTGCGACCACTCCGATTCGATGGGTGCGCGGGACTCCGGTTGGATCCAGCTCTACGCGGAGAACGTCCAGGAAGCTTACGACAACGCCATCCAATCGGTTCGGATCGCGGAGCACCCGGATGTCCTCACGCCTGTGCTGCATTCGCAGGATGGCTTCATTATTAGCCATGGCATGGAGCGCGCTGAGATCCTGCCCGATGCCGCGGTACAGAAGTTCATCGGACCCTTCAAGGCGCCCATCTCACTGCTCGATGTCGACAACCCGATCACGGTTGGTCCCGTCGACCTCCAGGACTACTACTTCGAGCACAAGCGACAGCAGGTAGACGGCATGGACAAAGCTCTGCAGGCCATCATTGAGGTGGGGTCCGAGTGGGGCAAGCTAACCGGACGCCCCTATGGGCTGATTCAGCCGTATATGATGGACGATGCCGACGTGGCAATTGCTGTGCTCGGCTCAACCGCTGGAACCGTGCGAACCGCGGTGGACGAGTTGCGGGCCGAAGGCATCAAGGCTGGACTTCTCAAGATCCGCTGCTTCCGCCCCTTCCCTAGCGCAGCCGTCGCGGAGGCGCTGCGTCACGTGAAGGCTCTGGCTGTACTCGACCGTGCCATCTCGTTTGGAGGCGCGGGTAACCCGCTCTTCATGGACGTGTGCACCGCTATGGTGAGCCGCGACGTTCGCGTGCCGGCCGTGAACTACGTCTACGGTCTGGGCGGACGCGACACAGTTACCAGCCAGATGCGACAGGTCTACCAAGACCTGCTGCAGATCTCCGCTGACGGACGAACAGGCCCGGTGTCGCGCTACCTCGGATTGCGTGAATGAGATCGGCTGGAAATAGGAGCGAAGTGAAGTAATGGCGGCAATCAATATCAAACAACTTGCAAACCAGGAGGACCGCTTTGCCTCGGGACACCGGCTCTGCGCCGGATGCGGCGAGGGCATTGCCGTTCGGCAGGTCCTGCAAGCGATCAAGTATCCGGTCGTAGTCGCCAACGCGACCGGTTGTCTCGAGGTGGCGACCAGCATTTATCCCTTCACGGCCTGGCGCGTGCCGTGGATCCATAATGCTTTCGAGAACGCGAGCTCAACCATAAGTGGCGTCGAAGCCATGTACCGCTCTCTCGTTCGGCAGGGCAAGATCGAGGACCGGAACACCAAGTTCGTGGCCTTCGGAGGGGACGGGGCGACCTACGACATCGGTCTGCAGTTCATCTCCGGCGCCATGGAGCGCGGCCATCGCTTCCTGTACGTCTGCCTAAACAACGAGGCATACATGAACACCGGCATCCAGCGGAGCAGCGCCACTCCCAAAGGGACGTGGACTACTACCTCGCCGGTCGGTTCTGCCGTGGTGGGCAAGCAGCAGCGGCGCAAGGATATGATGGCCATCGTGGCGGCGCACAACATCCCGTACGCGGCCCAGGCCGCCCTCTACCAGTGGCGTGATTTGATGACCAAGGTCGAGAAGGCCGTGGAGGCCGATGGACCGGCGTTCATCAACATCCTCGCTCCCTGCCCGCGCGGCTGGCGATTCGACGGGGCCGAGACGGTGGAGCTGACAAAGCTGGCTGTCGAGGCATGCCTCTGGCCGCTGTACGAAGTGGTAGACGGCCAGTATCGAATCACGGTAAAGCCCAAGCAGAAGCGCCCGATGATGGACTGGTTCAAGAGCCAGGCGCGCTTCGCCCATCTGCTCAAGCCGCAAAACGCGGCCCTGGTCGAGGAGATTCAGAGCGACGTCGACAAGGAATGGGAGAAGATCTTGAGGCTAGCCGGGGAAGCCTAATACCAACTGTGTTTGCCCACGTCCTGATTTGTTGGCGCGACGCCGTTGAATGCCCGGGGCTGAAGCCGCCAGGCTGAGTCAACAAAGCCGGCTGAAGCCGGCTGAATACCGCGCCCAGCCTCTCGGGAGGGGCTTCGTTGCCTCAGCCCGCTCGCTTTAGCGGCGGGCGGACGGTGGACAACAGGATGCACTCAGGGACAATTGGTATAACGTTTGTTCTAGCCGGTAGGCCGGATGGCCTACCGGCTTCTCTCAGACTGCCTCTCGCGCCTCCGCGAAAGGCTACGGACCAATCGCCAGGCTAGAGATATCTACCTGTTCGATCCCGCCGACGCCCTGGGCCGTCCAGGCCGTCGGTCCTGGTCTGAGGTAATCTGCAAAATGCTTCCGAACATACGAAGGCAGTGCGGTCAGGTCGCCGCCGCTTAACTCCGCCAGATGGGCGTACGTCTCCAGGATGGGGTTGTACTGTTTGCCCTCCTCGGCAAAGTGCAGCGCGACTGCCAGCTCTTCCCGCAGGACCTCTCGGGCTTCCGCATTCCGCGGGTTCTCGTCGTACCACAGCCGAAGCATGTCGGCTGCCCAGGTCAGCTTGTTCCAAACGGGTTTGTGCTGGAAGTTGGCATGCGCAAACTCATGGATCACAACCGGCACGTAGGGCTCGCTGATGGAGATGGAGTTGTTCCTGGGGTCGAATGACCCCCACTCCACCATGTCTCGGTATTGAATCTTTAGGCCAGCCATCCATTGGCGCGCCTGGGGTCGAATGTTGTACCAGTCAAACGCGATATCGCGCAAACCTTGCGCGGACGGTAGCGGACTGGGGACCGGACCCGGATTGGTCATGACCCTGGTTGATGGCAGGCTCTTGACCGACCGCGACATGATGTAGTATAGCTCCCCTGGCATCGGATAACCCTCGACGAGAAGAACCGCCAAGAGCAGAAACAGTAAGAGTAGACCGGCAGCAGAGCCGCCGACCGCCAGCAACAGCGCCTTTGTCTTCTTCCTCACCACTTTCATCCCCCTGATCAGCGCAGAAACTGGCATTTGGGTCTCCGCTCTCCTACAAAGCAAGACGCGGGCCACAGGCGTGGGAAGACTGGCTTTCCTGGATCTGGAGGTTGGGGAGTGCTCTGTGACTAGAGGGTGTCTGAGAAGCCATAGCCGATGTCCCCCGTCCCTGCCCCCGGGCACATGCAATGTGCCCCTACAGCGCGCCTCCCGTAGGGGCACATTGCATGTGCCCTTGGGGGTGGGGATGCGAGGTCCGCCTTTCCAGACACCCTCTACGGCAGCTCCCAGAGTGACTGAGCACTCATACTAGCCCACGTAGGGGCGGACGGCTCTGTCCGCCCCGGGGGCGGGGAAGGGCAGGCGGTGGTGCTGGAGGCGTAATCGTTCTCTCGCGGATCCAAGGTGCGGGCGATGATGATGGAACCACCGTGGGCCCCACCACCCCAGGGCGGACAGAGCCGTCCGCCCCTGCAATAAGTTGTACAATTAGTGACCTTTGTGCGAACTGCTGTAATGTGGATCGGTCGGATCGGACCGATCGGTCCGATCCGCATGTTTTCGCCTGTCAGGTCACGGGTGACACAGCATTAGAGGTCTTTGCGATGGGGTGGGCGGGGCTCCCTAGTGAGCAACCTCCGCGGTCGGCTCCGAGGTGTGCGATGGTAGGAAGAGCGTGCCGACGACGACACCGCATAGCGCCAAGCTCAGGGCAAAAAGAACGGTAGAGCTCGTCACCCAGAAGGAGGCGAGCAGAGGCCAGACGAACATGTTGGCAGCGGTCAGAACCAGGCAAGCCAGGACCAGCGCGGTCAGAGCGGCGCGCGGCAGCGGTCGCGTGCAGAGCGCCAGAGCGTACGCGGCCAACATGACCACGGCGTATTGCGGGCTGAAGACGCGGTTCAGCACGATAAAGGCCAGCACCGCCAGGGCGGCCAGCTTGAGACCGCGCGGCCTGGGCCCGGGCGCGACCAAAGCCGCCAGAGCGATCACGCCGATGGTCGCGAACTGAATGAGCGACGTGGTTGAATTGGTGAAGATATCGCTGCTGAATCCGTCCCAGGGTGCGGCATTGGGGGCCAGGCGGTGCAGCGGCTCCAGCCAGTAGGTCGGCAGATAGAAGATGCTCTCTGCCATCGCTCCCCGGTCGGCATGAAAATGATAGGTGAAGAGAAACCGCTCCGCATCGGCAAGCCAGAACGGCAAGCCGATGGCGATCATCCCAGCCGCGAGGGCAACGGAGAGCTTGACCAGAGCACCCCATTCCTGCCGCCTGAGCAGGTAAAGCCACATGATCGGGACCGCCAGGGCCGGAAACCATTTGGCATAGAATCCGGCGGCCAGCGCTAGCCCCAGTAGCCACTCGCGCCGGGCGATGAACAGATAGGCACTCAGGGCGAAGAACGCCGCGGGCAGGGCGTCGAACTTGGAGAACCAAAGGATCAGGCTGAACGGTGAAACGGCAACGAATAGGGCCAGTAGCCATGCCGATTGCCGGGATTGGCAGCGCAGCCCAACACCCCAGATGCACGCGATGACCACCAGATCGCAGACCAGGTTCAGCAGCGGCAGAGCTATCCGGAAAGAGTCCAGCGCCCCGCCGGCCAGAGAGTACGCGCCCCAGAAATAGAGCAGGGCCAGCTGTGGGTACTCCATTTTGGGATAGGTGCCCTGGGCCAGTTGCTGTGCGTAGCTGAAGAACAGCTTGACATCGGGATCGACGGTCATGTCCGCGAAGCCAATGCGGAAATATAGATAGGACAGGCGCGCCACGATTGCGACGACAAGCAGTCCGACTAGAGCCAATGGCAGGCTCGACAGCCGACGCGAAAACCAGGACACAAGTGCCAGCACCGCCGCGCCGAGTACCAGAGGCGGGAAGAACGGCATCAACCTATCAGCGGAGTATATCTCGGCGTTATTGGGCGGGAAATGCGGGATGAGCAGCAGGTAGGACTCGACCACGATAAAGACCGCTAGGCCGAGATAGAACAAGGCCATCCATGCCAGCTTACCCTGTCTGCGATCGCCTGTCCCGAGAGGGGCCGCGCGTTCATCGCTCACCTGGTGCCTCCTGTTACGTCAACTTCGAGGAGCCGGACGAAATCCGTTCCAATTGGCAAAGTCAGCCGAGCTCCACTGGCCGGGTCGTAGAGCCCCACGATCACCGCGTATTTCTCGGGGGGCAGCGTGGCCGGCAGCTCCACGCGGTGCGTGTCAGTGACCACTTCGCCGATCTGCCAGCCCGTGGTAGGCAACTGTCCGTCTCGCGGTTGAGAATCATGCTGGGCGACCAGACGCCCCGATGGGTCCAGGAGTTGCACGAACACTTTGTAAGAAGTATTCATCTCCTGGATGGCTTGCCAGTACAGAGCTACCGAGAGCGGAACGCCCGCGGCGACCTTTGCTCTGCCGCTCGGACTGGCTACGTCGGTGGTTCCCACGCCTGAAGACGGCAGGTCGTAACCGATCAGTCGAACGCGATTTCCAAGGGTCTCAGCCCGGGGAACCTGTGGAGACGCCTGGAAGACCCGCGGCCGATCCTTGATCCGCACGATTCCCAGAATCTCCTCTAGCAGCACTTGGTGACTATCATGGGCAACCACCTGCGCCCGGAGAGTAGCGGAGCCGACAGGTGTGCGTGCAGAGAGGTTAAGCAGATATTGACCCCGCACGATCTCGCCGGCCCGCCAGCGCGAGGTTGGGTACTGAGAGACGAGCGGAACGGTCTCATCGAACGAAGGGCGGTGATCGGCGTCCTCCAGAATCAGGCGGAGATCGAGATCCCTGTTCTGGCTCTTGCGGGCCAGCCAGCGCAGATCTACGTGCAGACGATCTCCCGGTTGAGCTTCGATAGATCCCAGGCGTTTGCCAAGCAGAACCAGGTCTTGCTCGGGGCTCTGGCTTCCTGCAATCGTACTGGATGTCGTCTGTCCTGTCAGATTGGCCGGCTCTACCTGAATCTGACCGAGCAGTACGGTCGGCCCCATTGGGATGTCATCGGGTCCGAGCACGCTGAGGGGATGATCCGAGCCAACCACCTCCAACTGCAATCGGTAGACTCCCGGCGGTGTATCGGATGGGACGCTCATGTTCAGCTTATCTGCTACCGGCGTCTGAGCTGGCCAGAGGGAGATAGGGTAGCTGCGGTCCGAGGGCAGGATATCCTTCACCGCCCACAGCAATCCCTGATCGTCCGCCAGCCGAAACGTCATGGTATAGTCGTCGGGCAAGCCACGGGACAACTGCCATAGCGCGTCTATGTGGATCTCCTCGCCGGCCCGAACCGAGATCTGATTGGCGACCGTACTCGCCGGCTCCCAGGGGGCTCGCGCGGCGGCGACATCGGCCTTCTTCAAGAACAGCGTTCCCTCCAGATTGGCGAGCTGACCATCAGTGACCAGCGTTGCCGTCCGGAGTGATCGATCCTCGCCGATCACCAGCGGTCCTATCTGTGCCGCCTGGACGGTGGGTAACAGATCCACCACGCTCGCACTCTGAATAGGCGCGGGACTGCCGCCGGAGATCAAGCCCGCCTCCAGACGATAGACGCCAGATGGAAGCGGACTGTCCGACCGCAAGTCGAGCCGTACGTCGATCGGACTACCCTCAGCTGGCTGTCCCTCCGACAAGGAGGACTCCGCATAGGCCCAGGTTTGCTGGTCACGGCCGGTAAGCCGCGTGAAGGCGCGACTAGCGACGGCCGCAACGTCTGTTTGCCAGAACAGGCGAACGGAAAGCGGCCCACCCACGACCGGCTCGGAATGTGCCGTGAGTTGTGTTCCGTTGCTCTCCACGGCATAACCGAGCAAAGTGGCGGAGGGGAATTTTACCAGTGTGGGATCAGGCACGTCCGAGGGAACTGCGTAGTAGCGGTCGTGCGTGATCTTCAACCCTGCCGTGGCCACGAGCAGCAACGCCGCACCTGTCAGCCAGATGGCCGAGGAAGATAGCCCCGGTCTCGGTGTCACGACCTCAGACCGCCGATGCACATTGTGGAAGAGGGATAGACCTCCTGGGAGCGCGGGCGTCTCGCCCGCGCGAGCGCTCGCGCCCGCCTTAGGCGGGCGCTCCCAGCGCAGACGCGTGTGCGCCACTCCCCGACCATGTGCATCACGCGTTTTCAGTCCCCGCCAACTGAGCCCGCCGACCAGACCGAGACCGAACAGAAGCGAAACGATATCCGCGGCAAGTCGAAGCGGCGTCTCGCCAAAAACGACCGCTAGCTCGTGTTGGCCTGCCGGCACGGTGACCTGCGCCAGTCCTTCGCGTTTCTCGGCGACGAGAGACAACGGGTGTCCATCGAGGCGCGCTTGCCAGCCGGGGAAGTACAGCAGATTCAGAGTGAGCGTTGTTTGCGCAGGCGCGCTGATCCTATAGATCCTGTCATAGGCTCCGCGCGACTCCACGGCTACCCTGGTCGTCGGGTTTGATGTAGCCCGCACGGCTGGCACTTCTCGCCCGAGCAATCGGGCTAGCGCCAGAGGCGAGGAGACGGGCGGGTTTGTCACGGCGCTCGGCAGATACTCGCCCGCGATGGATGTTCCGATCACTCCGTAGACCAGCTCGTAGCGTAGGATGTCGTCCGGTCCCAGCTCATTCGTGCGGCTGCTGACCTGAGTCGGTCGAAGCAGCAACATACTGGCAGCGAGTATGACAAAGATAGCCACCGAGGCGATCGCAGAGCGCCAGCGCCTGGGCGCGGATTCCACGGCCAGTGCCCCGAGCACCGCCACGGGCAAAGCCGCGAACCCCAAGAAGCGCCAGGGAAACTGGACCAACGCTAGAACAGCCACGCGCTCCCAGAGCCAGGTGGAAGCCGGCAGGACGAGAAAGAGGGCCATTCCTGCGATGCTAAGTTGAAAAACGGACTCCACGCGCAGCCGCCGCGCTAGACTGCGCCAGCGGAGCACCAGTGCGAGTACGCCGAACACGAGCAACAGGCTCTGCCACAGGGCCATCTGGTGGTTCAGCGCGTCGTCCGTGTTGAAGATGCTTCCATATGGCTGAAGCCGGCTGAGCGAGATAAGGTCGGTCAGCCCGACGAAGTGCGCGTGGTAGTCCAGCTTCTCGACGAGCCGCTGCATAGAGATCAGAGACGTCTCGGCCACTGCTGGCAGCCAGAAGAAGGCAGTCAGCCCCGCCGCGGCAGCCGCGCAGCCAATGACGGCGGCCACAGAGCGAGCCATAGCACATCCCTTCAGACGCACTATCCCCTCTCCCTTTCGCAAAAGGGAGAGGGCTAGGGTGAGGGTTCCCGTTCCACCGTCTCGAAGATTTGCTCCAACAAAGATTCCTTGTCGGGATCTGATCGACCCCTCTTCATTGGCTCCGGTCGGCGGCCCATCGGCGTCGGGGGCTGAACCCTCACCCTCGCCCTCTCCCTTTTGCGAACGGGAGAGGGATAAACCTAGTGGGGCGTTGCGCTGTCCAGTGACAACCCAGGCCAGAACGTAGCACACCAAGACCGGGGCGAAGAGGAGCGCCGAGAGGTTGTGGCTGAGCACCAGCCCGCCAAGCGAAAGCACTAGCGAGAGCGCATAGCCCGGTCGCCGTGTCTGCAGAACCCGCGTGACAGACCAGAGGATCATCGGATACCAGGCGAGAGCCAAACTTTCGGCCAGGTCGCCGCGATAATAGAGCGTCACCAGGTGATACGGTGCGTAGGTAAAGGCGGCCGCGCAGACCGCCGCCGCTGGCCGCGACAAGAACAAGCATGCGTAGAGGTAGGCGCCCGCGCCAGAGAGCACCAGGGAGAGCAGTACAACCAGCTTGGTCGCCAGGATCGGGTCCGCACGCAGCCAAAGAAACGGAAGCGCAGCGTAGTAAGCTAGTGGTGCGTAGTAGTTGAAGACGGGGTAGCCGTAGCCAAAGTAGAAGTCGGGCGCCCAACGTGGATACAGGATGCCCTGTCGCCACAGGCTCTCGTACTCCACCAGTCGAAACAGATGGAAGGGACCGTCGCCCGAAGCAAAGAAGAACGGTTGCAGAAGGACGGCCGCGGCCGGGCCCACCAAAGCCAGCAAGAACGCCAGGATGACCAGCCGCACTGTCCTTTCTTCTCTCCTCCGCCGATTTGCTCCATGATCTTACCGTCAGCGTCCCCACTCCGCAAGCCCCTGCAATCCCAGGCTCACTTCTTCTCATGACTGTATTGTCACCGTCTGTCGACGGTGACAGACAGTTTCATTTCGCTGAACGGTGCTAGCATTTCAAGTAGAGGATCTTCTGTTTGTCAAACCTGACTAAGTGCGTCGTTCCTCAAGTACAGCGAGCGGGCGGCGCTATTCCCTCTCCCTTTCGCAAAAGGGAGAGGGTTAGGGTGAGGGTTCAGCCCCTGGCGCCGATGGATCGCCGTCCCGGACCAATGAGGACCCGGGGTACCCTCACCCTCGCCCTCTCCCTTTGCGAAGGGCGAGGGGATGGCACGTCAGCTATCCCGATGTCATCGAGATCGAAGAGTGTCCATCCTTGATCTTTCCGCTGAAGAACGTCCCACAAAGGACATCGCACTTGAGGAACGACGCACTTAGGTCTTAATCGATTGGGGGAAGCAATGTTCGAAGAACCTCTTCCTCGGAATACATCCCGGGCAGACGGCGGGAGCCGGTGCTCCAAGAGAGGCGGCCCAGCCGACAGGCGCAAGCGCAGGATTTGGCGAGCGATGGTCAGCGCGCTGCTCGCGACGGTGCTTCTGGCGTCGCTGGTCCTGTTCAAATTCGTTGTCCCATCGGACCCGGACGAATCTGTTCGTGCGGAAGACAGCCAGCCGGCGACGCTCGTCTCCGACGCGGACCTTGTCAGCAGATCCGTTCCCGACGGCAACCCAAGCCCACCACCCAGCGTCGTTTCCTCAACTGACCCAACCCGACACTACGTCCTCTTCCTGGCCGGCATCGATTCCTGGAGTATTCCCGGGGAGCCAATCTACGGTCTGTTTGGATACGTTCGAGATAGACTGTCGCGTGATCTCCAGGTGTCGCGCTTTGTCTACTTCAGCTACAAGGCCGCCGCGGTCCACAATGCGGGCCGCGACTACTGTGAAGGCTGGGTTGACGGGTGCTCATCATCCGAGCCTGCTACAGTTCGATTTGCTGGTCCTGTCTACTCAGTGGAAGAGACTCATCTCTCGATTGACGACCAGGTCATGGCGCTCGATTGGATGCTGACCCAGATCGTCAAGGCCGATGCCGGAGCACAGATCGATGTAGTCGGCTACAGTCTAGGCGGCATTGTTGCGGCTCGCTGGGCAGCACTGCGGGGGTCTGAATCTGCTTTGAGCGATCGCATCCAATCGATCATCCTGCTGGAGAGCCCCGTGGGCGGCATACCTCTGGCCAATCTGATCGAGGGACCGGTCTGCACCAGGTTCAATTTCTGCCAACCACTCAAGAAGTTCGCGGAAGGTAAGTACGGCGGAGTCGTCCTTCGCCAGCTCCAGGTGCCGAGCGACGACCGCAGTCGCTCCGAGAGCATCGTCCCCTCTCTATCCCAGGCTGGTCTCCTGTTCAAGGTCACCTCTATTCAGTCCACGGCGGACTACCTGGTGAGCGGCACACCCCTGGAGTTTTGTCTCGACGCGAGCTGCATCTCCCGGGGCAGCTTCACCGCGGGCAGCGGAAGTCAAGGCTGGCCAGCGACGTCACAGACCCTCCACTACGAATATCTTGGCGGAGACACCGCGCCCATCCGGGCCGAGGATCTGCTGAGCCTGATGGAACCCGCCACGCAGCGACTCATGACCAACCACGGCCTTCCACTCTTCGACCCATCCTTCCGAGTCCAGACGGCCACCTGGATAGCCGAGGCGGTAAGCGGGGGAGTGGCTAACACACCGAGCGTGCCCTGATGGGCGTTGGCAAGGGGTAGGATGGAGTCCTGGTGGGCCTGCCGGGATTCGAACCCAGAACCAGCCGGTTATGAGCCGGATGCTCTGCCATTGAGCTACAGGCCCGCGGATTGCCACAGGCGGGCTGTCAAGAATTGTAGCAGAAACATGGCGCGGCTTCAAACACACCAACCACCATGTGGGCAGGCGTCAGTATTCCGCAGAAGCCTGCCGGACGTGGGGGTGCTGTCAACGGATTCGGGATCGGATTGCACGGATGGTCGCGGCAGGAGGCGGGGTCCTCCCTCAGGGTGCTTCGCATCTCAGCCAGTCAGGCACGCCTAGCCACTAGTTGTGAACGCGGTGTTCCCTGATCCTTGGCTGGAGGCAAGTGTCCGTTCAATCCGATCCCGAATCCGTTGACAGCAGTGTCACCGTCCGGATGCACGGCGCGGAATCGTGACGCGAACCCAGCGACTGTCCCTGATCTGTCCAGGTTGCAAAGGTCGGCGAGATGCTGTACCGTTGGGGAGACATGATGAGCTCTGTATCTTCCTCACAAACGGACGGTCGCCGGCTGTTGGCTGTGTTCGCGCATCCGGACGATGAGACCTTCGGCATCGGTGGCACTCTGGCGCTCTACGCTCGGCGCGGAGTCGAGGTTTCCCTCGTCTGCGCCACGCGGGGCGAGGTGGGGGAGGCGCCGCCAGATCTCAAGGGCTTCGCCACCGTCGGCGAGATGCGCGAGGACGAGCTGCGCCGCGCGGCGTCGATCTTGGGATTGAAGGACGTGTACCTGCTTGGCTACCGGGACTCGGGCATGCCCGGCTCGCCCGACAATCGTCACCCCCAGGCGCTGGCCGCGGCTCCGGTCGAGCAGGTCGCACGGCAGGTGGCCAGCTATATACGCCAGATTCGCCCGCAGGTCGTCATCACCTTCGATCCGCTTGGCGGCTATCGCCATCCGGACCACATCGCCATCCACCGGGCCACGGTGACGGCCTTCGCCATGGCGGCAGACCCAGCCCTGGAAATGGACGATCTGCCACCCCAC
The DNA here is from genome assembly GCA_004297765.1 of Chloroflexota bacterium. Classification (GTDB taxonomy): domain Bacteria; phylum Chloroflexota; class Dehalococcoidia; order FW602-bin16; family FW602-bin16; genus FW602-bin16. The sequence continues at coordinate 22,585 of SCTZ01000073.1, forward strand.
GCGCCTCAGAAGCTCTACTACGCCACGTTCTCCCGCCGCCTTCTGCGCTGGGTCGTGCGTTTGACGCGCTTGCTGGGACGCGATCCGCACCGGCTTGGCCGCAACAAGGACGTGGACCTGGCATCGCTGGTGGAGACAGAGTTCCCTATTCACGCCTCCGTTTCGATCCGCGAAGTGCTGTCGGCAAAAGAGCAGGCCTCAGCCTGCCATGGCAGCCAGATCGGAGGACTCGGCCGCCCTATCAGGTGGCTGCAACGTTGGCTAGGTGGAACCGAGACGTTCATGCGCGCGATCCCAGCGGAGCCCCCTGCACACATCGAGAAGGACCTGTTTGAAGGACTCGACATGACCGAGGATATCGTCCACGGTCATTGACTACGCGCGAGCTTCGCCCCGGAAAGATGCCTTGGTCCAGCCCCCGACAAGACATGAGTCCTTTCTAACTATTGTCTTCAACAGGTGCAACAGCCCCGAGCTCCGCTTGGAAGCTCGGGGCTGTTTCTGCCTGAACCTGTCGTGGGCTGCTCTCCAGACGACTTGCTACACTATGGAGTTACCTTGGTGACAACCGAGCTAATCTTCTACTACCGTCGCTACCCCGGCTGTGCCCTTGAACTTGTTGAGGTTCGTGTAGACGGTCACGTCGTTGAGGATCCTGGTTCCCCCTGAGTCGTCGTCCGTTTGCGCCGAGATGAATACGTCGCAGACCGTCGAAGCAGGGATGTCGCCCAGCTTGATCTCGATGTCGTCGCGGGTAGCAGTATCGAGCTTCTGGGTCACGACCAGCTTGGTGCCGCAGGTGGCGGATACGCTGCTGGTAAGGTAGTCCTGCTTACCCCGCATAACGTCCAATAGCCTCACATCTTCGACATTCTGGTTGAAATGCAGCTGGATCTTGTAGGTAACGGGAGTGCCCTCCTCCACCGGCAAAGGTTCCCAGACAATCTTCTGCAGTATCGTCAGCGGGGGCTGGAACGCCAGGGCTCCCCCTGCCGTCATGACGATGAGGGACAGCGCGGCCAGGACGGCGTTAAGAATCAGTAGCCTTCGTCGTTTCACTGTCTGCGTCTCCTTTTCTTGTTCTCGGGCATGTATGCCCATGCATGTCTTCAGCCTAACGATGGGGTCTGTCTGGAGAGTGCCTCCACGGCGGTTCTTTGCCCTGGACGTCGCATACGTACCTGCGTCACCGTCCGGGGAGCGCACTAGTCAACGGCATTGCCGTTGGCTAAAGTGCTTCTTCAGTGTAATGCCATATAACGAGCTTGTCAGTAAGCGAAGGGCCAGCAGTATACATAGTTAAATATCGAGGCTGATGGGACCGAGGTGGCATCCATACGGGGCATACCCTACACAGAGCGGGTATTCGATTCGGCACAGAAAACTCGTTGGCAGGGTTGCCACGCAGTCGACGAGGACGTTGCCGGCCAGGGCGATACCACTGTGTGCCATCATACGTAACAGCCCCGAGCTCCGCTTGGAAGCTCGGGGCTGTTTCTACCTGAACCTGTCGTGGGTTGCTCTCCAGACGACCTGCTACGCTATGAAGCTAGCTTGATGGCATCCCAGCTATAGCTCGTCTACTACCGCAGCGACCCCAGCTGTTCCCTTGAAATTGTTGAGGTTCGTATAGACGGTCACGTCGTTGAGGATCCTGGTTCCTGCTGAGTCGTCGTCCGTTAGCGCCGAGATGAATACGTCGCAGACTGTCGAAGCAGGGATGTCGCCCAGCTTGATCTCGATGTCGTCGCGGGTAGCAGTATCGAGCTTCTGGGTCACGACCAGCTTGGTGCCGCAGGTGGCGGCTACGCTGCCGGAAATGAAGTCCTGCTTACCCCGCATAACGTCCAGTAGCCTCACATCTTCGACATTCTGGTTGAAATGCAGCTGGATTTTGTAGGTGACGGGAAGACCCTCAATCACCGGCAAAGGGGCCCAGACAACCTTCTGCAGTATCGTCAGCGGGGGCTGGAACGCCAGGGCTCCCCCTGCCGTCATGACGATGAGGGCCAGCGCGGCAAGGACGGCGTTAAGAATCAGTAACCTTCGTCGTTTCACTGTCTGCGTCTCCTTCTCTTTGTTCTCGGGCATGTATGCCCATGCATGTCTTCAGCCTAACGATGGGGTCTGTCTGGAGAGTGCCTCCACGGCGGTTCTTTGCCCTGGACGTCGCATACGTACCTGCGTCACCGTCCGGAGAGCGCACTCGTCAACGGCATTGCCGTTGGCTCAAGTGCTTCTTCAGTGTAATGCCCAATAGCGACCTTGTCAGCAAGCGAAGGGCCAGCAGTATACATAGTTAAATACCGAGGCTGATGGGACCGAGATGGCGTCCATACATGGCATACCTCACTCGGCAGGTGTATTAAACTCGGGACAAAAATTCGACGCCGACGATCTCCGGGCTTGTGAAGTGCACTTGCAAGGGCTCGGTCTGCAATTGACTGGGCTATCATACTAGCTAACGTAGTGGCGGACGGCTCTGTCCGCCTGGGGTGGGGCAGGGTGGGTGGTGGTGCCGGGGGCGTCCTCGTTTGTTCGCAGATGCGTGTGCCACTTTGGCAGGTCGAGCGTTGAGTGATCCAACGTGCCGGCGTTGGTAGTGGGATCGCGGCCGGACCCCACCACCCCAGGCGGACAGAGCCGTCCGCCCCTACGCACGGATGGACTGTTCCCTCGCCTTTGTGAAAGCCACGGTAATCTGCGGTTTAGACCGTCTAGAATGGCTGAGCAGGAGGGGCAGGCGTGTTCTGGCCCGGGCCGTGCACGTACAGCGGCCCGCCGCAGCTCCGGGGAACATAATCCCGGACGGGGCGCACAGTGGGGGCGGAGTGGTCTGACACCAGTTGGGACCCCAGACCGAACCAGGACGAGATGATTCTCTCGGCCGGTTTGTTCTGGACAACGTAGCTGGTGTCGTTGGGTCCGCCGGCGTCTGGCTTGGCTTCCCAGTTCCAGATCTGCAATCCGGCCACCCACGGCACGTTGCTCCAGTACTCGAAGAAGGCGCGGTAGAGCGTGGCCTGGCTCTGCGGGCTCAGCCGGCTCTGGAGGCCATAGTCCCAGGGGTGCACGGCCGCGCTGGCGATGCTGCGGTAGCCCACCTCGGTGAACAGCAGCGGCATGTCGTGCTTAGCCTGGAACGGCGTGATGCGGGTACGGTTCCAATCGTCCCAGGCCGACATCAGGGCATCCAGGGAAGGCTCGTCCGTCTTGCTCAGCTCGAAGTAGGCGGAGATCCCCAGGTAGTCCAGGTAGTCCCAGAACTGAATATGGGTGAACTCCTCCAGCGGATCGTCGCGATACTGCGCCACGTTGCTGCCCCAGTTGGCGCTGTAGGTCAGGTAGCCATCGTATCGGCCGCGGACCTGGCAAATGAGATTGATCCAGTCCGACGTATGATTCGACCCCGATAGGGCCACCAATTCCTTTCCGATCACCAGCCCCTCCACGCCCTGATTGGCTGCCAGATCGGCGTAGTGAGTCACCATCTGGCTGTAGGAAGCGAACCAGGATTTGGCGTCTCCTGGATTGATGAAGCCGCGCCAGCTATTGTCCTTGGAATCGACGTGGAGGGTCAAGAGAACCCGCAGCCCAGCCGCGTGCGCGCGCTGGATGAAGGCAGAGAGCTGGGCATCGGTCGGTGTCGCGGCGTCGCGATGAACGCCGGCCGCCCATGGGCTGTCCACGTACCAGGTGACCACGGGAGCCACGTAGTTCGCGCCGGTCGCCCGCATGCGCTGGAGCGAGTGTGCGGTCTCCGGTGCGCCGTACGCCTCCGGACGATCGTAAAAGGCGAACCCTTTCTGCCAGTGACCAACGTGTGCCGTAGGTGACAGGACCATCGCTGGAGCCGAGGAGCCAGGGGAGGACGCCGTCCAGCCCGGCGCACTGGACACCAGAGCTGCCAGCAGTACCTGAGTGAGTAGTATTCCGATCCTCTTCGCCGATAGACGGCCCGGAAGAGTCCGCGCAATCCGGCTGATCACTTGCCACCCTCTTATTTTCCTGCCCAGCAATAGCGTGCAAGGGCCATGCCCAATACTCTTTCACGCTGACGAATTCGCCATAATATCGACGCCACCAGCGCGGCTGTCGGCGCGGGGTCATCCAGCGTTTGCCATGCGGCTCCCACGCCTGTTTGTCATTCTGAGGAGCGAAGCAATAGTGGAGCGGACATATGGTAGAGTGGCGCCGTGAGAGCACAGGGTCCGTTGCTGGTGGGCGCAGCGACGAAGAATCCGCGCCCCTGCACCTCGGAGGGATAAGAGGCGCGGATTCTTCGTCGCTGCCTGGGACCGCCAAATTCCCTGGTTCTAAATCATACGCCAGGCAGACTATCACGGCCGTTCGTATGCCTCGCTCCTCAGAATGACCAGCAGGCGTGGGCACTCTAGGGCGGATGATATCATAGTCGCCACGTCAAGTTACCGTGTGTGGCCAACTGGAGATCGTGCCGAACTCACCACCCCAGAAGAACACAGAAGCATGTTCATGCGACGAGCCATATCGGAGTGGACGCCGCATTAGAGCAGTGCCTGACCTACCCTCGACGGCACGGCTATTGCTGTCGCGTCCGGCGTATGGATCAGACGAGCGGTATCGGCCGCCGACTCATGGCATTTCTCTGGCATTGGGGTGGTCACCAGCTAGCTGAGCTTCGACGATGGCTCCGCGTGTGGTATAATGGCGCCCCTATGAGACAGCGTTATGTCGAGATCCTGACCATGGTGCTGATGGCTGTCGCGGTGTTCGCTCTGGTCCGCCAGGCGCAGACGTGGAATCAGCGGCCAGGTCCATTCGTCATACCAAGAGGTCTTCCGGATCACCTCATGCTGGGGCTGTCCAACCACCCGGATGAGTTGTCCTGGATGGTCGAGTCGAACACATCCTGGGACGCGCGCTACTACTATATGACCGGCGGAGTCAATACCGGAGCCAGTTGGGCCAACTGGCTGCCGAACGGACAGTTCGCCACCGACTACATGGAACAGAGCCGGCGCAACGGTTACCTCACGGTCTTCACCTACTACCAGCTCGTGAAGTCTTTGCCCATGGTTGGAGCTAACGAAGCGGAACAGGACTTCACCAACCTGAACAATCGGCAGACCATGGCCGCCTACTATGCCGATTTCGTGTTGCTGTTGGACAAGGCCAACGAGTTCGGAGACCCGATGATAGTGCACGTGGAGCCGGACCTGTGGGGCTACATGCAGCAGCGCATCAATGGCGGCGAGGACGCGGCCAGCATCCCGGCCGCCGTCTCGAGCTCGGGCTACAAAGAGGTGCGCGGCTACGCCGACAATCTGACGGGTTTCGGGAAGGCCCTCATCCATCTCAGAGACGTGCACGCACCGAACGTCATCCTTGCCGTGCACGCCTCTCCCTGGTCCACCAACCTGGACGTGACCACCGATCCGTCCCCCTCTCTGGACGTGGACAGCATAGCGGGGCGCACGGCGCGCTTTCTATCCGCCACCGGCAACTGGGACCTAGTTTTCGTGGACCTGGCCGACCGCGACGCGGGCTACCACGAGGTCATCGGCAACGACCGCGGCGCGCACTGGTGGGACATGTCCAACCAGCGCTACCCGAACTTCGCGCGCTTCGCTGACTACCTCTCCGATCTGTCACGCGGTACTGGTAAGCGCATTGTTCTCTGGCAGGTTCCCATCGGCAACACCGTCATGCGAGCCTCGAACAACACGGAGGGCCACTACCAGGACAACCGGGTGCAGTACTTCCTGGGCGGAGCCCCCACGCAACTCGAGGAATACGCCAGAGCCGGCGTGATCGGTATCCTATTTGGGCGCGGGGTCCCAGGACCGAGCACCTACAGCGATGCGATGAAAGACGGGGTGACCAACCCTCTGCCTATCGGCGACAACGACCAGATGAGCGACGTGCCAGACGATGATGGCGGCTACCTGCGCGCCCGCGCGCAGAACTACTACGCCGCAGGCGCGCTCGCTTTGCCGAAGCCCGTTCTTCCACCTCAGGCGCCGCAATTCCTACGGGTGTTGGGTGTCTCACTGGTTCTCGCGCTGATCCTCCTGTTGGCAGCCAGGCGCGTCAAGATGGCGGTCGAGGGAGATGCTCTGGCCTCCAAGAGTTCCTAAGCCGCGTTGGGCCTCATAGCCCCTCATACCGCTGCGCCAGCGGCCCTATGTCGAACGGCCTGCAGCCTAGCTCCGACAGCATAGCCTCGGCGTCCATCTTGACGCCGCTGCGCCACAGCTCCCTTAAGAGACGGCCGGCTTGGGGGTCCTTGTACCAGCGATTTCCGTAGTGGCTGGTCAGGTATCCGTTCAGTTGAGCCTCGCCAAACCAGGCTCTGAGGTAGTCGGCCACGTAGAGCCACGGGTCCACGTCGTCCATGTAGGCCTCCGCGGGATAGCTGAAGCCGGTGATCTGTCCGAGAATGCTGACGTAGGCGGACGAGTTTCGGTTAGCGTTTAGAGGATCCTGGTAGAGCTGCAGCTCGTACTTGATCTTGCCGAGATAGCGTCGGAGCAGGGCCAGGTCTAACAGCCAGGCTTGCCGCCCCACTTCTTGCGCGATGTCTGGCGCGATTCCCAGGTAGTCGGTCATCCAGCCATCGTTGCGCACTAACGACTGGAATAAGTAGGCGTACGTCTCGGTCAGTCCATTCGAGACGGCCAGCCGCCGGTAGGCGAAGGGCAGCCGTGGACTGGTCAGTCCGAAGTGTAGCGCGTGCCCGAGCTCATGGAAGAAGCTGCTGTAGTCGCTCCATCCACCCCGCGGACGTACGAGTAGGTGCACCTCGCGTGGGGCATCGGCGTCGTAGCAGGAGGCACGGGGGTTCTTCTTATCTCGATCCTCGGCGTCGATGTGGATGTTGGTCAGCGCGTCCGGGTCGATCCCCAAGTCACGCAATGTAGCCCAGGCCGACTCGATCAATCGATCGGGCGTGAAGGCCGCATCGTGCTGACTGAGCGACGAGACGTACCAGCCATGGCATTGTCGCAAGCCAGGCCATTGACGCCCGGTAGTGCGCTCCACGAGCGCGCCGTAGGATCGGAAGTACGTTTCCGACGTGAGCTGATCCAGAGGACGCAGATTCTCCGCAAAGCGGTTGTAGTCTAGTTGCTTGACTTCAGAGCAATATCCTACGTAGTCCGGGTAGCCGAAGCGGCAGAGCTCGCTGAGCGTGGTGGCCAGGATCTCCTGGCGCGCGGGATTCGCCTCAGCCTGAGCGTGTCCCAGCGCGTCGAATAGTCGATCGCGCTTGTCCGCGTCTGGCTCCTTCGCGATGCGTGGTTGGAGAGCGTAGTAGTTGATGCTCTCCCCGTCCACTTCCACGAATCGCCGCAGGAGGCGCTCGGCCAGGGCATCGCGCAGGGCCGCGATCGGCCGCTCCATTGCGAAATCGAGGAGCGCAAGATACAGGCGCCGTCGGCGCTCGCACGCGTCGGTATCCGCGGCACTCCGATAGGCCTGCTCAGCGAATCGAACGACCTCAGGCTCATACAGGTCAGCGTAGCGTTCGATGATGGCGGACATCTCGCTGGTGTCCTTGAGTCCCGCGCGAACCAGCCGGCTCTCTGTGGCCAGCTCGTACATACATTTTCCAAGTCTGCGCTCCAGACGTCCGACGTCAGGACCTTCCTCCCGTTGCGTCATAGCTTTCTCCATAAGTTGATTCTGACTAACATTGCCCCGCGCAACCCCGCGTTCAGTTGGGATCTTCGGGGGACACCCCCGAGCCCCGGTCTGACGGCACACTAGGAATTCTAGCAGGAACCTACTGCCTCAGCATAGCAGGAAGGCGCCTGTGTTATACTCTTTCGCGCTGAGGAATTCGTCATATGATCGGCGGCACCAGCCCGGCTGCCGGCGCGAGATCATCCAGCGTCCGTCATACAGCTCCCACGCCAGCTTGTCATTGTGAGAAGCGATGCAATCTCCGATCGTCCGTCTTGTCGCATGGCATTTGCGAGAGCACGGGGTCAGTTGCTGATGGGCGCAGCGACGAAGAATCCGCGCCCCTGGACTTCGGAGGGCCGGTGGCGCGGATTCTTCGTCGCTGCCTGGGAGCGCCAAGTTCCCTGGTTCTAGATCCTACGCCAAGCAGACCATCACGGCTATTCGTATGCCTCGCTTCTCAGAACGACAATCATGCGTGAGAGCCACATAACGGACCCTATCATAGTCGCCACGTCAAGTTGCCGTATGTGGCCGACATGAGGTCGTTCCGAACTCACCACTCCAAGAGAGTACTGGTATGGGGCAGCAGATGGCCGGATTGTCATCGACTCCGGAGCCTCTTCGCTGTCGTGTGCAGCGCGTTTGAGCGCCTTTCAGGTTGAACAGATCAACGCGCTGTGGCAATATGTTAGTGAGGGGAGAAGTATGGAGAATCTGCGGTTTCAGTTCGATAGCGTCGAGCGACTGGGCGTCGTGAGCCGCGGCAAGCCAGGACATCGGACGTTCTACGTGTTCGCTGGCGACGACCGCAGTTGGGCTCGCTTCTGGATGGAAAAGGAAGAGCTTCAGATGCTTGCGGTGGCCATCGACGAGGTATTGGAGTCCTTTCCGGAGAAGGAGGAGCTCGACCGGGAGCCGGCGCAGCACCTCATCGAGCCGACCGAGCCTCCATCGGTTGAGTTCAAGGTCACGCGTCTGGCGCTGGCGTATGATGAGTCGAGAGGCCGCGTCGGTCTGCTGGCCTTCGAGACACCTGAGGAAGGAGATGAGGAGCAGCCGCCCATCGTCTCCTGCTGGGCGACCCGCGAGCAAGCTGAGCATTTGAGCGAGCAGATTCAGGAGGTGGTAGCGGCAGGCCGTCCGATCTGCCGCCTGTGCGGAGGACCCATCGATCCCGAGGGCCACGTATGCCCGCGGCTCAACGGCCATAGAAACGTCCGACCGGAGTGAGACGGCGCATGGAGCCTTCCCGTCGTTCAGGAGCTTCTCGGCGAGTGCGTTCCGTGAGCGCGGTGGAGGCGACCATCTGGTCGCCCGATCGTGCTGACGTCAGTGAGTTGTTGCGTAACTCCGAGATGGCAATCGTGGGACTCATCACGCGCGGATCGAACGGCACCTTTCTGGTGACGCTTTCACAGGCGGACGCCGAGGCAGGTCTGGGAGTGTGGAAGCCGCGGCGCGGCGAAACCCCGTTGTGGGATTTCCCCGCCGGGACGCTCTACAAGCGCGAGTACGCCGCGTATCTCGTCAGCCGGGCTCTCGGTTGGCCGAACATCCCGCCCACCGTCATTCGCGACGGTCCGTATGGCATCGGAGCCCTGCAACTCTTCATCGACGCGCACCCGGACTCCCACTACTTCACCTTCGGCAATGCCCACCCCCTTGAATCGCGCCAGATCGCCGTCTTTGACGTGCTGGTGAACAACGCCGATCGCAAAGCCGGGCATTGCTTGGAAGGATCAGACGGTCGCATCTGGGTGATCGACCACGGCCTGACGTTTAGTGCAGAGCCGAAGCTGCGCACAGTGATCTGGGACTTCCACGGTCAGCCCATCCCGCAGGAGCTGACCCAAGACCTGGCGCAACTGGATGCCGAACTGGACGATGAATTGGGCTTCCAGTTGAACGATCTCTTGGCTTCGGACGAGATCTCGACCCTACGTGAGCGTCTGCGCCAACTGCTGGCTACCCCTCGGTTCCCCGAACCGGGCCCCTATCGCTGTGTGCCCTGGCCGACGATCTGACGGTGAGCCAGAGCACGCAGTCCTTTGAGCGCCGTGCGTTCTGGACCAGCTCTTTAAAGCCGCCCTCCTCTTCGCCCGGTATCAGGATCAGAGTGTAGCGCCTCATAACGGTACTTTGTCATTCTGAGGCGCGCACGCCGAAGAATCCGTACTCCCTTGCCGCACAAGGGTCGAAAAGGCGCGGATTCTTCGCGCTGCGGCGCTCAGAATGACAAGAGTCCACTGAAATAAGGTCAAGCTCACGGGCAGGGTCGATGGCAATCCCCACTTTGGCGCCCAGGGGGCGCGGAAATAGGGAGGAGCGCCACGAATAATGGCATCTTGCCGGGGACTTCCCCCACCGGTCATTCGCGAGGGACCTTCTTTCAGACGACTCATGACAAACTACGGATAGTAGCCTCCCAAACTACCGCCCCAACAGGGCCCGCAGCCGGCCGATCAGCGACAGGCGTGGCACGAGATTCCGCGCCACAAACCAGGCGATCTCTTTGTTGCCCGCGATAAGCGGATTCCACCATTGCCGCAGCGACGTCAAGGCGTCGGTTGCTCCGCGGTTGTTGATTTCGAAACGCTCCAAGGGATGCCAGGTGCCGCGCTTGCGGTCGTACGTGAGGCATTGTCCTCCCGCCTCTTTCACGAGCACAATTCCCGCCGCGATGTCCCAGAGGCGCGGGCCGCCAAAGACGCTGTAGAGCAGGCTGCCCGATGCGATTAGCGACATCTCGGTCGCGATACTGCCGAGGGTGCGCAACTCGCCCTCGTGGCGCCGCAGCTCGCGTGAGCGCACGAAGCGCTCCAGGTAGCGCCCCGGAACCGCAACCAGGTCGGCGGTGTTGGCTTGCGTCGCTAGGGACACGCTCACCGGACGATCCTCCAGGAACGCGCCTCCGCCCGCGCGGGCGTGATAGACGGCTGGTCTGCCCAGCGGAGACGTCGGCACGAAGATAGCACCCGCCACCGGCCTCATCCGGTAGAGCACACCGATCGAGCAGGCAAAGAAGGGGATGTGGTTGAGGAAGTTCGTGGTCCCGTCCAGAGGGTCCACGACCCAGAGGAATTCCTCGTCCTGACCAGCTTGGCCGGTGCCTTCCTCTCCCAGGATGCCATGGGTGGGGAAATCGCGACTGATCGAAGTGCGGATGTACTGCTCGGACTCTCGATCGGCGATCGAGACGGGCTCGCGACGCTTCTCTCCCTTGAATTCTATTTCGATGGGTTGTTGGAAGAACTCCAGCAGCCTGTGCCCGGCCGTCCGCGCGTACTCCACAGCCCGGGCCTCGATCAATTCCAGGGTTTCTCCAGAAAGCTCAGTCACAGTGACCTTCGTGTTGCTCCTCGGCGAACTCCCCTGCGTGGCCGATCGTAGGTTCTCAGAAAGTGTGAGATGGGCAGTTAGGCTCGGAGCCTCGTTCCGTCGTTCCCGCGAAAGCTGGAATGACGGGTCTGGGAAGCTTCTCACACACTTTCTCAGGCGAGGGCGTATTGTCTGCATTGTAGGACGAGCGGCCAGACGTGTCAAATGCGCATTTGAAGTACGGCGGTCCCTGCGCTAGAATGGCACGACAACGATTCCTACTCCTCGATCGGGGTGCTTGGTGTGAAGATCATTCGTGGCGCTGATGCCGCTCGGACGACTATCCTGAAGCGGGTCCTATGGGAAAACGTGCCGCCTGCTCCGGCCACGCAGCAGCGATTGCGCGAGATATTCGGCCGCGACGTGACACCTGATCAAGCGGTCGACCTCATTATTCAGCAGGTGCGAGCCGACGGCGACGCCGCCCTGCGCGACCTGGCGAAGCGCATCGACGGCGAGACCATCGCGGAGTTGATTGTTGACCCGGCCACAATCGCCGCGGCCCGAGCCCAGCTACCAGCCGAGCTACTCAGCAGCCTCGAGCTGATCGCCGAGCGGGTACGGCAGTTCCACGTCCAGCAGATGCACAAGACCTGGCTGACCTTCTCCGATGGAGCCATGGGGCAGATCTGGCGAGCCATCGATCGCGTCGGCATCTACGTGCCGGGCGGCACTGCCGCCTATCCTTCCACGGTCCTCATGACCGCCATCCCGGCGCGCGTGGCGGGCGTCAAGGAAATCGTGCTCTGCACGCCCGCGAAGAACGGGCGGGTGCCGGCCAGCATTCTGGCCGCCGCCGAGATGGCCCGGGTGGATCGCATCGTGATGACCGGCGGAGCCCAGGCGATCGCCGCCCTGGCCTTCGGCACGGAGAGCGTTCCCGCCGTGGACAAGATCGTTGGCCCCGGCAACCTATTCGTCGTCATCGCCAAGAAGAAGGTCTTCGGCGTAGTCGGCATCGACGGTCTGCCTGGTCCGACCGAGACGGTTGTGATTGCCGACGACACGGCCGATCCGGCCTACTGCGCGGCCGACCTCCTGGCCCAGGCCGAGCATGACGTCCTGGCCTCGGCCATTCTGATCACGCCCTCCGAGACGTTCGCCGGCCAGGTGAGCGACGAGGTGGACCGACAGATGGCCATGCTGGATCGCTCGGAGATCATGGCCCAATCTCTGGAGAACCGGGGCGGGATCGTACTGGTAGAGAGCATCGAAGAGGCCATCGATCTGGCCAACGAGTACGCCCCCGAGCACCTGGAGCTGATCGTGGCGGACGGCTGGTCATACCTGGACCGCATCCGCCATACAGGTGGGATCTTTCTCGGCGAATGGTCGCCCGAGGCCTTGGGCGACTACGCCGCCGGCCCCAGCCACGTAATGCCCACCGGACGGACCGCGCGGTTCACGTCGCCGCTGGGTACGCTCGATTTTCTTAAGTCCACCAGCTTCGTGGCGGTGAGCGGCAACGCCTTCGACGCATTGGCTCCGGCCGCCGCCCTGCTGGCCCGGTCCGAGGGTCTGACCGCGCACGCCAACGCGCTGGAGCTCCGCATGCGCGGACGGCAAGACAAGATCCAGCGCGACAAGTAACAGCATAGGTTGTTTTGCAGCCACATGCCTGCGGAATATGGTCGAATGTATCATCCGGACGAATCGCCTGTTTTGCTCAACCTTGACCGCGGCGTAGAGACCTGTCAAATGGAAAGACGCCTGCCTGTCATCCTGAGCCGCAGCGAAGGATCTCCCGGTCGGAGGATCGAATAGCGACTGAGTTCTGGATGCTCCAGACCGACTCGGTTTCGGAAACCGCGTCGGTCTCGCCGTACGCGACGACCAACGAGGAGATTCTTCATGGAACTGCCCATTCGCCCGGACATCGCCAAGATCGAAGACTATATTCCCATCGAGCCGCTGGAGATATTGAGCGAGCGGCTGGGCATTCCGATCGAGCGGCTGATCAAGCTGGACGGTAACGAGAACCCCTATGGCTGTTCCCCGGCGGCCCAGGCGGCGTTGGCCAGCTACCCGCGCTACAACATCTATCCGGACCCGTCGTCCATCGAGCTGCGGCGCTGCCTGTCGGAATTCCTGGGCGTCGGCGTCGAGCACATCTTCGCGGGGAGCGGCTCAGACGAGCTTTTGGATCTGATCGTCCGTCTGTTCATCCTGCCGGGCGACAAGGTTATCAACTGTACCCCCACCTTCGGCATGTACAGCTATCTCACCGAGATCGCCGCCGGTGTCGTGACCGAGGTGCCACGCAACGCGGCGTACGAGGTCGACATCCCCGCAATCAAGGCGGCCATCGACCAGCGGACAAAGCTCATCTTCGTCGCCTCGCCGAATAACCCCAGCGGAAACCTGGTGTCCGAGTCGCAGATCCGCGATCTGCTGGAGACCGGTCTGGTGGTCGTGGTGGACGAAGCTTACCACGAGTTCGCGCGGGAGACAGTTCTGCCTCTCGTCTTCGAGCACCCCAACCTGATCGTGCTGCGCACGTTGAGCAAGTGGGCCGGGCTGGCGGGACTGCGCGTCGGCTACGGCGTCTTTCCACTGGAGATCATTCGTCACCTCTGGAAGATCAAGCAGCCCTATAACGTGAACGTGGCCGGCCAAGTGGCCGCCGTGGCCACCCTGCGCGATTGGGAGCGCATGCGCGGTTACATCGATTTGATTATCCGCGAGCGAGAACGGCTGACCGCGCTACTCGCCGCGGTGCCCTGTCTCCGTCCCCTGCCGTCCTCTGCCAACTTCGTCTTATGCAAAGTTCTCGACGGCAACGCCCGCGCCATCCGCGACGCCTTGGCCGCGCGCGGCATCCTGATCCGCTATTTCGACACGCCGCTGCTGCGCGGCTACATCCGGGTCAGCGTGGGCACACCAGAGCAGACAGACGTCTTGATCCGAGCGCTGAACGAGATCCGTCGGTGACCGGAGCCATCGGCTTGCGCCGATGGCTCTGCCGCCTCCATGCTTCCTCTACCTCGATATTCTCTCCTTAGCACAAGATAAGGGGACCTGTTCGGGAATCCCATCGGCCTGCGCCGCGTCGGAGCGGGGAATTCTCGGTGGCCTGTCTCCGTAGGCAACTCGCCCATGGCGAGAGGCGACCGAACCATCGACCTGACGGCGTATTGAGTACTGCAGTACTGGCCAGCATAGTCGTCTGGTCGGGCGAAGGCTGATTCCTCAGCACCTGTCTTACGCCTGCCATGGACGAATACTATATATGACAGCCGCATGGCTCGTCTGGCAGGAGGAGGAGATAGGGAGAGAATGATCGCCGATCGCCCGTTTGCGCATTGTCGCGCACCCAGGGCCGTTTCTCCCTCTTCCTGATTGTACTGCAGCTCGAATCCTTTCGTCGCCTGGTTCCACGGCAACGACGCCCAGTCCCGGTACATTGTTCGCGGCACGCGCCCAACTAGTGTTCGACCACACTGGTTTGTCATTCTGAGGCGCGCACGCCGAAGAATCCGCGCCCTGGGGATACGGATTCTTCGCGCTGCGGCGCTCAGAATGACAGATAGCGTCTTCTCTGTGGTCGAACACTAGCGTCCCTAGCCTGAGTTCATACTGATTCGCTAACTGGTCGATCCGACGAGCGCCCCTAGCATACGTGTAAGACGACTGCTTGATCTACTGTCGCCCGCAGCGTTATTGAGGAGCCAAGATCGGCTCCGCAAGATCATCCCGGGGCACGCCGAGAGAATGTCACGAGAAAGGAGGGCCGAGACAAGAAGCCAGACGGGCGAGACCTATCAACACGGTGTGTCGCCTGAGCCCTGTACCATACCATCATTCGTTAGGAGGTAAGATCGGGAGTGCTAAAGGAACTGACCATCAGAGCGAAGCTGATCGCGGCCTTTATCGTGGTGGCGGTCATTGCCGCGTTCATAGGCTACATGAGCTGGAGTACTCTAAGAGCAGCCGAGGCCGACTATAACGAAGTAGCGAACGTCCGCCTGCCCAGCATCGTGGCGCTCAACTCGATATCAGAGGCACTAACTGCCATCAGCGGGGCAGAGCGCAACCTGTTGATCCAAGATCTCACGGCCGTGCAGTTGAATGATCTGATCGACCAGTCAACTGCTAAGTGGGAGAAGGCAGACAAGGAATGGAAAACCTATGAGACGCTGCCCCAAACTGAAGAAGAGGCCGTGATCTCGAGTCAGTTTGTGCCCGCCTGGAACCAGTGGAAGAAGGATAATCAGACCGTAATCGATCTAATCAAGAAAGGGGCGAGTGATAGCCTGATTCAAGCCAAGGCGCTATCTTATGGCCAAGCAGACGTATCACATAAGAAGGTTGCGGCTCTGCTCGATCAGTTAGTCCAAATCAACCGACAAGTGGCCGAAGACACCACCAAATCCACTCAGGCTCGAATGACCGGCAGCACGATCACGTTAGTCGTCGCCATCGCGATTGGCGGGCTCCTGTCTCTCGTCTTCGGGATTGTGCTGTCGATGACCATCGCCCGTGGCATCAGCAGGGTGATAGTGGTAGCTGAGCAGATCGCCCAAGGGGATCTCACCAAGCGCATCACGATCAGATCCCACGACGAGATGGGCAGACTTGCCTTCTCCTTCAACCGCCTTGCCGATAGCTTGCATGAGACTATCGAGCAGATCGCCGATTCCAGCGAACGCATCGCCTCTGCCTCCGAGGAGCTCTCCGCTACGACCGAGCAGTTCTCCTCGGGCGCCGACTCCCAACTCAGCCAAAGCCAGCAGGTCGCCTCTGCCATGCACGAGATGAGCGCCTCTATCCTGGAGGTAGCCAAAAACGCCCAGGAAGCCGCTAACGCGGCCCAGAAGGCAGCGGCTACAGCTAATAGCGGCTCACGCATCGTGGGAGAAACCATCGACGGCATCAAGCGCATCGCCACAACGGTGGACGAGACGGCCGAGAAGGTGGCGACCCTGGGGCAGTCCTCCTCCCAGATTGGGGAGATCATCGGAGTGATCGATGACATCGCGGACCAGACCAACCTCCTGGCCCTCAACGCGGCCATCGAGGCCGCCCGGGCCGGAGAGCAGGGACGGGGCTTCGCTGTGGTGGCGGACGAGGTCCGCAAGCTGGCCGAGCGCACCAGCAAGGCCACCAAGGAGATCGCCACCATGATCACCAGTATTCAGCGCGAAACGCAGCAGGCTGTCCAGGCTATGGAAGGTGGACGCATGCTGACGGTCAAAGGGGTCGAGATGGGCAGCGAAGCCGAGGCAGCCCTGGGCCAGATCGTACAGATGGCCGACCGCGTAGGAGGTATGGTAGCGCAGATAGCGACGGCTGCCGAGGAGCAGAGCTCGGCCACGGAACAGATCAATGCCAGCGTCGAGAACATCACGAGCGTGATCGAGCAGACTGGAGACGGCGCCCGGCAGAGCGCGAAAGCCACTGAGGAGCTTGCCCAGCTAGCGCTCGATCAACGTAATCTCGTCGGCAAGTTCAAGCTGAGAACTGGAACCTCGGCCCCACATCTAAGAATGATCGAGCCAAAAAGAAAGGATATGCCGACTTTGAAAGGGGCCGCGGTATGATTGCCGGGAGTAGTATTCTGTCACGGTAGTTCCTTCGTGATTGACCAGACCGAGCCGGTCCTTCTGGGAGGGACCGGCTCGGTCTCGTGATCCCCACCACGAACTCCCTGAGTTGTTGCCTTGTTCCGGTTAGGACGCCGCAATCCATCGATCCGAAGGCCCGGCTGGGCAGGTCGGATGGCCGGCTGGTGGTACGCTTCTTGCCGCGCTTTCGCCAGTGTGATCCTCACTTTTTGAACCCGGGCTTCGCGGCCCCGGGGAGTCAAAAGAAAGCGCGGAGGTATGATATGCGGACTACCCTGGGGTTCTTAGCGATCTTGGCAATTCTCCTCGCCTCTTTCTCTGTCGCCCCGACACCGGTGGGCGCACAGAATTGTCAATTCATTCTCGGCTTCGCAACGCTTCACAGCCTGATCCCCAATATCGTCGGCAACTGTCTGGAGAACGAGCAGTTCAATCCGCAGAACGGAGATGCCCTTCAACTGACGACAGGCACGAACACCGACGGCAGCGTTGGTGGTCTGCTCGTCTGGCGAAAGGCCGACAACTTCACGGCCTTCACTGACGGCTTCAACACCTGGGTCAACGGGCCCTTCGGTCTCCAGCAACGCTTGAACAGCCAGCGCTTCTTCTGGGAGACGAACCCGGCGGGACTGCCGATCATCCCAACGCCGGTGGCTGGCCAACAGTGCCACACGGCCGGCTTATCCCTTAGCGTTGGACAAGGGCAAGCTGCCGTGGGACACCAGGGGGCCACCTATATCTTCACCAACAATTTGGACGTCAGTTGCACCTTCTTCGGCTACCCTGGCGCGCAGATGCTGGACGCTCAGTTCAACTTCTTGCCAACCAACGTGGTCCGGGGCGGCGGGTTCATCTTCCAGGACCCGGGACCCCAACTTGTCGTGGTGCCTGCCGGCGGGACGGCATCCTTCGGGCTGGAGTTCGTGGTCGTGCCAACCGGCGACGAGACCACGTGCCCTGCCGCCAGCCAACTAGAAGTTACGCCGCCCGATGAGTTCGATCCGATCATCATCTCCTCGACCATCGCGCCCTGTAACAACGGCACCATCCACGTGACCGCGGTTCAGCCGGGCAGCTAGAACCCTCGATCGAGCGGGCCAGCTTTTTCAGCGCAGCTCTTTGATCAGCCACGAGCCGTCGACCTTCTGGAGCAGGCCCGCTCTGCTCACTGGACGCCCACGCGCCGGCAGCACTTCGTCGAAGTGGACGATGATGTGGTCGGTCCAATCGGTCAGCTGAGCATGGAAGTTCTTCAGCACCAGCTCGTCTACCGCGAGCTTGGCGTACCTATCGGCCTGACGCCGGGCGGATGTCTTGTTGTTCGCGGTCCACAGAGCGGTCTGGGCTTCCACGTCGCGCTGACGCACGGCCTCCAGGTAACGTTGCAGCATGGCCTCGGCCGCAGCCGCATCCGAGCCTCGCACATCTTGAGAGGGATTAAAGGACAGAGACAGGCTATCCCTATCGACCCCGCAGGCTGATCCTAGCTCGACCGCGGCGAGGACGAGTAGCGCTATGATGCCGCCGAGCGCGGCTCGACGGGCCCTAGATCCTTCTGAGAATATCCTCACGGGTTCCCCCTCTCGCTGTGAATGGCACCGTCTTGCATCGTGATAACCCGCTGAGCTATCTCGGCGGTCCGCGGGCTGTGAGTGACGACCACGATCGTATGGCCCTGCCGATTCAGCTCCGCGAACACCTCCAGGATCGCCCCTCCCGTGGCGGAATCCAGGCTCCCCGTCGGCTCGTCGGCTAGAATGAGGTGTGGATCGTTCACGATGGCGCGAGCGATTGCGACGCGGCCTTGCTCCCCACCCGACAACTGATCCGGCAGGTGGTGGGCCCGCTGTCGCAAGCCGACCCGCTCCAGGGCCGCCAGAGCGCGATCGGCGCGAGAGCGGCCGTTCGAATGATTGCGATCGACGGCCAGGGGCAGAAGTACGTTCTCCAGCGCCGTCAGATACGGGATCAGGTGGTGCTGTTGGAAGACGAAGCCCAGGTGATTGCGCCGGAAATCGGCCAGCGCGTCTTGCGAGAGTCGAAACACTTCCACGTTACCGATCACGACGCGCCCGGTTGTCGGGGTCATCATGCCTCCCAGGATATGAAGCAGGCTGCTCTTGCCTGAGCCCGAAGGTCCGACGATGGCCATGAACTCCCCACTCCAAATGGACAACGAGATATCCCGCAGAGCCAGCACCCCTCCATCTGGCCCGGCATAGGTCTTCGATACGTCTTGCAGCGTGACCAACTCCATCGCCCTCTCCCTCACAACGACCGCAGGGCGGCCACAGGATCCAGGTTGGCAGCCCGCCAGGCCGGGTACACCCCACCCAGCCCTCCAACGACCAGAGCCAGGAGAGTTGCCCCAAGCCCCAGCAACGGATCCCAGCCCACGTCGAAGCTAACATCGGACAACTGGCGGCCGATGATCTTGGTCGCGAGGGTGCCGACCACAAAGCCTGCCACACCACTCGCGGTGCTGATCATCAGGACCTCCGTCAGCACCAGTTGCATCACGTGCCGCTGGCGAAACCCCACCGCCCGAAAAACCCCGATCTCGCGAACGCGTTCGCTCACCGAGGCCATCATTGCCATCAGCATGACCACGCCGCCGATGAGCAGAACCAGCACCGATAGGCCGAGTGCGAACTGCGTCAGGAAGCTCAGGAACTGCTCCTTGGCCACGATCGATTGTCTCACGGCGGACACCCTCGCGTTCGGCAGCTTCAGGGAGATCTCCAGGGCCAGCGTATCGATAGGACAGGAGGCACACCACGCGCTCACCTCGATCAGGCTGATGCGGCCGGGCTTGCCCAGCAGAACTTGCATCTCGCCGAGATCACCATAGACGGCCGTGTCCTCGGCTGAACCGGCGGTCTCCAGCACGGCCGCCACCCGATAGCTGCGCCCATTGATCTGCAATTGGTCCCCGACATCTCGCCCAAGCTTGCGCGCCACCTCGCTGCCGATGACAACCTGATCAGACCCGGTCGGCGGCTCTCCGGACCAGCGCCACCACTTCCGCATCACCATCTCGTCGGGGAAGCGGGCGCCCACCACAACGTGGCGGGCGCCCTCTACCTCAGCTAACCCGATCAGTTTGGGGGCGACCAGGTTGATATTCTCCTTGTGACGGATCGTGCGAATAGCCTCCACATCCGCCTGGCTTAGCTCCGTGGCCGTCGCGGAAACGTTGGTCACCGCGATGCCGCCATAGGTGAGCGCCAGGTCGGCCGCGTCCGGCTGAACGATCAGATTGGCTCCGAACTCGTCCAACCGACGATTCATCTCGGCAGTCATGGCAGAGGTCGCGGATAGCACAGCCACTACGCAAGCCACTCCAACGATCAGGCCGGCGGACAGGAGGGCTGTCCGCATCTTGCGCCGGCGCAGATTGCGCCAGGCGATGTGGCGCAACTCCAAACTTCTCATCGCCGTCTCCTACCTCGCCTTCACGGCGATGCCTCGCGGTGCTTTCCCAACTGGAATCGTCGCCATGACCTTGAGACCGACCGCATCGATGACGGAGACGTCGTTGGAGTCCTTGTTGGTCACGAATGCGCGGCGCCCATCCGAGGAGAGCGCGATTCCCGATGGATTCTTCCCCACCGCGAGCGTGGCCATGGGCTTCAAGCTAGCCGCGTCGATCACCGTCACCTCGTTGGAGCCATGGCTAACCACGAAGACCCTGCTCCCATCCGGGCTAATCGCAATGACGATGGGCATGATCCCGCAGGTAACCAAACCAAGCTGACTACCGGAAGCCGCATCCATAACCCGCACGTCGCGATTGCGCGAATCCGCCGCTGACGCGGACGGCGAGCTCATGGCGTGTCCACCTTGTCCCGACATGCCCCCCATGCCACCCATCTTGCCATGTCCACCCACAAAGAGCCGCTTGCCGTCCGGCGTCACCGCCAGTCCGGCGGGTCCTTGCCCAGCGTCGAATTTACGGACGTTGCTGAGAGAAGAGCCGACGGCCCAGACCTGTCCCTGCCTCAAGCTAACCACGTATATCGTCTCTCCATCGGGAGAGACCACGACTGCCTGGGGCGCTTCTCCGACCGGCATGCTTCGAACGACTTTCTGCTGCCGTAGATCGACCACGGTCAGCTCGTTCGAGTCGTAGTTCGACACGTAGGCCAGGTCTCCCTTCGGCGCGATGGCCACATCTTGTGGGTCTTTCCCGACCGGGATGCGGGCCTGCACGCTGAGCGCGGAGACGTCGACAACGGTTAGCTCCCCGCTCTCTCCGCTCGTCACGTAGAGCTTGCCGCCGTCCGGACCGAATGTGGCGTTGTGCGGGAACTTGCCGACGTCAACCGTGGCCGTGACCTTCCCCTGTGCCACGTCGACGACGGACAGGCTATCCTCGTCCTCGTTGACGACGAAAAGGGTATAAGCTTCGGCACCCGCCGCGGATGAGGCGGGAGATGGCGTTGTCCCGACAGATGCCGAGCAGGCCGTGAGCAGAGTGGACAACACCAGGGCAAAGCAGATCAGAGCAGCCCCCATGCGATGGGCATAGGGCTTGGTTATAGGTCGCATGTTGATCCTCCCACGAATCTTGCAGCGCCAAGTGGCAGCAGTACCTGGGAGCGCGGGCGTCCCGCCCGCACGAGTTCCACGTGGGCGGGACGCCCGCGCTCCCAGGATCAACGGCAGTCTATGACCAAATTGCGTCTACGCGGTAGGAGGATGCTCGGGAGGATGAGCCTTGAACTCAGGTGGAGTTGCGCGCGCCTCCAATCGGAAGCGCACACCGCCAGCCGGTGGCTGGAAGGTCTCGGCGTTGGAGAAGAGAGTATCACCCGCGCCCGTCTGTGCCGGAATCATCGTGGCAATCCGCAGCCCTTGGTGATCGCGGTTCGGGCAGTCTGTCAGGTCGAGCGAGTCGGGCTCGACCATCGCGGCTGGTCCCGACATGTCAGATCCGCCGGTGGGGACATTCGCCGACGGCCATCCCACGACGGTCGCCGGCGGGATCGCATGCGCATGCATGCCGGCAACCGCGGTCTGCGCACGGCCGGCGCTCAGACAACAGAGAGCGCAGAGTATAGGCCCCTGCAGCGTCACACTGATGAGCGCCAACAGGGAAATGGCTAGCGGCGAGATGCGGACAGGCACGGTTACCTCTGGTTTTGCATTATACGCCGCTTGCAACTAAAATGCAGCCACCAACCGGGCACGAGGTTTGGATCTCACTGGCAGAAACGGACGGAGGCGAACGATGCTACAGAGACACGCGGCGCTCACGCGAGAGACCGGAGAGACCAGAGTCAGCGTCGATATCGACATCGACGGCCGCGGAGCGGGGCAGGTCGATACGGGCGTTGGCATGCTGGATCACCTGCTGACAGCCTTTGCCAAACATGGGCGCTTCGACCTGGCCGTCAAGGCCACGGGGGACATTCATGTGGACGACCACCATTCGGTAGAGGACGTAGGCATCGCACTAGGACGTGCCTTCGCTCAGGCTATCGGCGAGCCGCGCGGGATCTTCCGCATGGGCGACGCGCTCGTGCCGCTGGACGAGGCTCTGGCCCAGGTGGCCGTGGACCTGGGAGGTCGAGGCTACGCGGTGATAGAGGCCAGCTTCTCGGAGCACGGACCAGGCGCTCTCTCGGGTCACATGATCACACACTTCCTCGAGACGCTCGCCATCGAGGCCAGGATGAACCTCCACGCCCGCATCATATCCGGCGCCAACGACCACCACAAGGCGGAGGCACTGTTCAAGGCCCTTGGTCGCGCGCTGGATCAGGCCACGCAGATCGACCCGCGCATTGCGGGCCAGGTTCCTAGCACCAAGGGCGTGATCGAGACGTAGAAGCGGGAGCGGACAAATTCACTTTCAAGCGTCCAGGAATTCCTCAGGATCCACGCTGGCCTGCCGGAGTATGGCCCGTAGCATCCCCTCCGATATGTCGCCTGGATGGTTTGGGATGGTCGTGTAGCGATTGGTTGTCGCATTGAACCAGATTTCGTGGCTACCCGCTGCATGGCGATCGAAGACAAACCCCAGTGTCTTCAGTCGTTTGGTGACATCTCGATAGCGAAATCCGGCCAGCCGCCCCACTCTAGCTATCCACGATCAGCGGGTAGTCGAATGACTCCGCCAGCGGGGACAGCCGCGGAGCGGACTGACGCTCCGCCTGCGCCTCGAGGAGCTTGCGCGCAACATCTCTAGCGATCTCGAGTGTTTCGGCGATAGTGCGCCCCTGTGCCACGAGGCCTTGAACGTCATCAGACGTGGCTAGGTAGGCGCCCTCCGGCAACCTCTCGATGTGCAAAGTGATTACCCGTTCCACCGCGCCCGTAACCTCCCAGGAGCAATATCCGTGTCACCTCTCCAATTATGGACTGCCGAGAGGCGTTTGGCAACCGGTTATCGGACAATCGATGCTTGTTTGCCTCCAGTGGAAGAGCTTCGAACTTGAGGTAGCCCGAATTGGCTGCTTGACCGTGTTCCCTGCCCCTTCGTATAATGTAATCAAGGAACGCAAACGGTTATTCGATCTACCACTTCATTCGCAGCCCGTGGATGGCTGCGATGGCCAACGAGACCGCGCGGGCACGCGGTCCGTTGCAGGATCCACGAAACATTTCAGCCCGGAAAGCGAGGTGGGGAAAATGGCCGACAAGACGTTCGTCGATCCGCAAAAGCCGAATATGCCGGAGGGCATCGAGCATCCGTCTCTGAAGTCCTACTCCACCCTGCAGATGTTCTTCTTGGTCCGACTGGGGCACCTGTTGCGGATGCGCCGAGAATGGGCGGGGAAGTTGAGCGCTGACCACTGGCGACTGCGGCTGTTGAGCAAGGCCATCTACTCCACGTACCAGGATTGCCTGGCACAGGGTGTCAGCGCCGATGCCAAATCGCTGTTCGAGCGCGAAAGACAAGCGCAAGGCGAGGACGACCATCCCGAGAACTAATGCCGTGCTATCGCTTCTGCGCTCTGCCCCAAAAGAAAGCGCGCGGCGGCTAATACAGCGTGAAGAAATCGTCCGTGGGGGCGCGATTGATCGCGTCCAGCGGCCGGCCTCACCAACTGCGCTGCTTTGCCAGCATGCCTACCGCCCGGGCGTGACGATGCCGGTTGAGGAACTGCTGAGAGTCAGGCCCGGCCCCCTCAGTAGGCGTTAGATCGCGCCCTTGCGTTTCGGACCAAACCGCTTGGTGCACCACGCGGACACCCCACTCCACCGGGACTAGCGTTCGACCACACTGGTTTTGTCATGCTGAGGCGCGCACCCTTCGGCTCGGCTCAGGGCAGGCGCCGAAGAATCCGCGCCCTGGGGATACGGATTCTTCGCGCTGCGGCGCTCAGAATGACAGATAGCGTCTTCTCTGTGGTCGGCCACTAGGCCGGGGCGACCTCGAAGACAAAATTCTCGATCACCGGGTTCGACAGCAGCTTCCTACACATCTCGCGGACCATCTCCTCAGCCTCGCTCTGTGAAGGAGCTTCGAGCAAAATCTCCATGTACTTCCCGACCCGCACGCTCTCCACGGTCTCGAAACTCAGCGACCGCAGAGCGCCCTTGATCGTGAGACCCTGTGGATCGTTCACGACGGGTTTCAGTGTGACGTGTACCTTGGCTAGCCACATGGCTCTAACTCTCTTCCCGCCAGCCTTCTGAAGGCTTCGCGATACTTCTCAGCCGTTCCGTTCACGATCTCCGGCGGCAACACGGGGGCCGGCGGCTCGCGGTCCCACCCAGAGGCCGTAAGCCAATCGCGTACGAACTGCTTGTCGAAGCTAGACTGAGGCCGACCAGGCTCGTATTCATTGATGTCCCAGAAGCGACTGCTATCGGGCGTCAGCAACTCGTCGATGAGGATAAGCTCGCCATCGACCAGCCCGAACTCCATCTTGGTGTCGGCGATGATGAGCCCCCTGGACCGGGCGTAGGCGTCGGCCTCCAGGTACACCGCGATACTCGCTTCGGAAAGCTTGCTCGTCAGATCAGCGCCCACCAGGCGCCTCATCTCATCCACCCCGATGTTCATGTCGTGACCGCTTTCGGCCTTGGTGGAGGGCGTGAAGATGGGCTGGTCAAGCTTCTGGCTCTCCACCAACCCTGCCGGAAGCGGGCTACCACAGACCGTACCTGCCTTGCGGTACTCCTCCCAGGCCGATCCGGCCAAATAGCCGCGCACCACGCACTCGATGTCGATGCGCTGCGCTTTGCGCACGATCATGCTGCGTCCCAGCAGAGGCAAGAGCTCCGATCGGGCCGTGCCCAGCTCTCCCGCCAGACCGTCCAGGTCCTCCGACCGCACCACCCGTCCGTAGTGGTTTGCTATCACATTTCTGGTCCGCTCCAACCAGAAGGCCGAGAGCTGGGTCAGCACTGCGCCTTTGTCCGGGATGCCGGTTGGAAGAATCACATCGAACGCGGAGAGGCGATCGGTTGCGACGATCAGCAGCTCACTGCCCAGGTCGTAGGTGTCGCGCACCTTGCCCCGGGCGAAGAGCCGCGGATATCTGGTCTCCAGCACAACATTCATCAACTCAACCCCACCCGGCGAAAGACCGCGTCCACGTGGCGCGTGTAATACTCTACGTCGAAGAGAGCGGTCAACTCGTCCGGGCTAATAATCGCTGTCACATCTGCGTCCTGCTGCAGCAACTGTAGGAAGGGAACCTTCTCCTTCCAGGTGCGCATGGCGTTACGCTGCACCAGCGCATAGGCCTGCTGACGAACCAGCCCGCGCTCCAGCAGGGTCGTCAGAATCCGCTGGGAAAAGACAAGACCTTGCGTCCGGTCGAGGTTCTCGCGCATGTGCTCCGGGTAGACCAGCAGCCCCGCCATGACCTTGGTGAAGATATGCAGCATGTAATGCAACAGGTGAAAGCCATCCGGGAGAATGATCCGCTCGGTGGACGAGTGGCTGATATCGCGCTCGTGCCACAGCGCCACGTTTTCCAGCGCGGTCACGGCATGGCCGCGGATGACGCGCGCCAGGCCGCAGATCCTCTCTCCTAGCTCCGGGTTCCGCTTGTGCGGCATAGCCGAGGATCCGGTCTGACCATCCGAGAAGGGCTCTTCCACCTCGAGCACCTCGGTGCGCTGGAGTGCACGCAGCTCTGTCGCGAATTTCTCCAGGGATGCCGCCACGAGTGCCAGGGTCGTGACGAGTTGTGCGTGCCGATCGCGCTGGACGATTTGCGTGGAAACCGGTGCGGGCACCAGACCCAGCCGCGCCATGGCGTGTTCTTCCACTGCGGGCGGAATCGTGGCGTACGTGCCCACCGCTCCGGACATCTTGCCGACCGCGATGGCCGCGCGTGCGGCGCGTAGGCGCTCCTGATTGCGACCGTTCTCTGCCACCCAGCCGGCCAGCTTCAAGCCAAACGTGATAGGCTCGGCGTGCACGCCATGCGTCCGTCCGACCATCACGGTGTACTTGTGGCGCTGAGCCAGATCGCGTAGCACTACGTCTAGCCGCTCCAGGTCCCGGGCGATGATGTCGCACGAGTCGACCAACTGCAAGGCCGTGGCCGTGTCCATGACGTCCGAGGACGTCATTCCCATGTGGACGAAGCGACTCTCTTCGCCCAGGCTCTCCGCGACAGACGCGAGAAAGGCGGTCATGTCGTGATGTGTGCGCTCGAAGATCTCCTCGACCCGAGCCAGGTCGAAGTGGGCCTTGCGAATCTTGGCCAGATCGGACTCGGGCACCACACCCAGCGCGGCCCAGCCCTCACAGGCGGCGATCTCCACTGCCAGCCATTTGTCGAGCTTACTCTTCTCTGACCAGATAGCGGCCATGTCCGGGAGAGTATAACGCTCTATCATTGTGAACTTCGGATTGCGGATTGCGGAATTAGGCGCTCAACCATCGAATCCTGCTCCATGCAGTTGGTGGTACCTACCTTTTAGATACTAAAGAATGCATCAGCCCTCGGCGAGCTTGTGCCGATGATGCTCGTAGCGCATGGCCACGGTGGCATCCCACAACCCGACGATCTGGGCCGCAAAGTAGGCCGCGTTGCGCGCACCGGCGAGCCCGATGGCCATGGTCGCGACGGGAACGCCGCTGGGCATCTGCACGATGGACATCAGAGAATCCAGCCCTTTGAGATCGCTGCCCGGTAGAGGCACGCCAATCACGGGTAGCGTGCACCAACTGGCCAAGACCCCAGGCAAATGCGCCGCAGCCCCCGCCCCGGCGATCAGCACCTTCAGACCCCGATCACCCGCCGTAAGAGCATACTGGCGCGCCTTTTCGGGCTGGCGATGAGCCGAGCAGATGACCACCTCGTGTGCGATGCCCATCTCAGTTAGAATGTCGGCGGTGGCCTGCATGGTAGGCAGATCACTCTTGCTGCCGAGCACGACTCCTACGACCGCTTGTTGACTCACGATTGAACCTCTCGCAGTGCAATATCTGTTCGATAGTGGCAGCCATCGAACTGCACCCTGCTAACGTTGCCGTACACCTTCTGGCGCGCAGCATCCATCGTAGGGCCAGTGGCCACCACGGTCAATATTCGTCCGCCGTCGGTCACAGTGCGACAGTCCACGAGATCCACCAGCTTGGTGCCAGCGTGGAAGACGATCACATCCTTGTCGACCTGATCCAGTCCACGGATGGTCTTCCCCTTCTCGTAGCTCCCCGGATAGCCGCCGGACGCCAGCACCACACCTACCGCTGGCTGCGGCTGCCAGCGCACGTCGAGGCCGGCCAGCCTGCCCTCGCTCACAGCGAAGATCACATCCACCAGGTCTGTCGCAAGGCGCGGCAAGATGACCTGCGTCTCGGGATCACCGAGCCGGGCGTTGAACTCCAGAACTTTGGGGCCATCCGCGGTCAGCATCAGCCCCGCGTACAGAACGCCTCTGTAGGGCCGCCCCTCGGCGGCCATCGCTCGCACGGTCGGGAGTAGTATCGTCTCCAAGACGCGACTGATGAGGGCCGCGTCCACCCGCGCGGGAGGGCTGTAGCATCCCATTCCCCCGGTGTTCGGTCCCTGGTCGCCATCCCCAACGCGCTTATAGTCGCAGGCCGGAACCATCGGAACGACGGTCGTGCCATCGGTAAACGCCAGCAGGCTCACCTCGGTACCGACCAGGCACTCCTCGATCACGACCCGATCGCCGGCCGTGCCGAAGGCTTGCTGTGCCATGATCAGGTCCAGGGCAGCCCCTGCCTCCTGACGAGTGGTCGCGATAATGACACCTTTTCCGGCGGCCAACCCATCGGCCTTGACGACCACCGGTAACTCATGACGGTCCACGTAGTCCCGCGCCTCCTGCAGCGACTCGAACGTGGCGGAGCGGGCACACGGGATCTCATACTTCTGCATGAGCATTTTGGCGAAGGCTTTGCTGCCCTCGATCACGGCAGCATCCTGACACGGGCCCAGGGTGGGGATTCCACTCTGAAGAAGCACATCTACCAGCCCGCCGACGAGAGGCGCCTCAGGACCAACTACCGCGCAGTCGACACCATGAGAAAGGGCGACCTCAGTTAGAAGCTTGACGTTCTCGGCGGGCACGGGAAGATTCTGACACTTCGCGGCGACGGCGGTGCCGCCATTGCCGGGCGCCACGAGGATCTCTTTGACCTGGTCGCTCTGGGCCAGCTTCCACGCGATGGCATGCTCACGCGCGCCCCCGCCAACCAGAAGGATACTCAATCCGGCCATCTACGCTACTCCCACTCGATGGTCGACGGCGGCTTGCTGCTGATGTCATAGACGACCCGGTTGACCCCCGGCACCTCGTTGACGATGCGGGTCGAGATGCGAGCCAGGACATCGTACGGCAGCCGTGCCCAGTCGGCAGTCATAGCATCTGTGCTGGTGACCGCCCGAATGGCGACCACACCTGCGTAGGTCCGACCATCGCCCATGACGCCAACTGTGCGCATGGGAGTCAGGATGGCGAAGCTCTGCCACAGTTGACGGTACAGCTTGGCCTTCTTGATCTCGTTCATCACGATCCAGTCTGCCGAGCGCAGCGTCTCGAGGCGCTCCCTGGTCACCTCGCCGATAATGCGAATGGACAGTCCCGGACCTGGGAAAGGCTGCCGCCAGACGACCTCCTCTGGCAGACCAAGGGTCAGACCCACTTCGCGCACTTCGTCCTTGAAAAGGTATCGCAGTGGCTCCACCAAACGAAAAGCCATGCGCTCGGGTAGTCCACCCACGTTGTGATGCGTCTTGATCTTCGCGGAGGCCTTGCTCTCCGGGGTTTTGCTCTCGATGACGTCCGGATAAAGCGTGCCCTGAGCCAGGAAGTCGATATGCCCCATGCCGGTAGCATGCTCTTCGAAGACACGAATAAACTCCTGCCCGACACGACGGCGCTTCTCCTCGGGATCGATCACGCCGGCAAGCCGGTCCAGGAAGCGGTCGGTGGCGTCCACGTAGACGACGTTCACCTTGAGATGACGCTGGAACAGGGACAGAGTTCGCTCGGCCTCTTCTCTTCTAAGCAGACCGTTGTTCACGAAGATACAGGTCAGTTGATCACCCACGGCCCGATGGATCAACGTGGCGGTGACGGAGGAATCGACGCCCCCGGACAACGCACAGATCACGCGGCCGCTGCCGATCTCCTCCCTGAGCCGATAAATGCTCTGCGCGACAAAGTTGGCCGGCGTCCAGGAGCCAGTGCACCCGCAAATGCGCTTGAGGAAGTTATCCAGAAGTGTCTTACCATACGGAGTGTGGACAACTTCCGGATGGAACTGCAACCCAATCAACCCCGCCCCGTTGCCCATGACCGCGACGGGCGAGTTCTCGGTGTACGCCATGGAAACAAAGCCGGGTGGAAGCTCGACGATGCGATCTCCGTGGCTCATCCAGACGGGCATAGATTCCGGGAGACCGGCGAAGATCGGAGCATCCCCTTCGCTCTGGTGCAGGATCGAATGACCGTACTCGCGGCGCGGCTCCGGCTCGACCCGTCCGCCCAATTGGCTAGCCAGAAGCTGCATACCATAGCAGATGCCAAGCACAGGCAGACCGCTGGCGAAGACGTAGGCAGGGGCCTGAGGTGCCCCTTCCGTATAGACGCTGGCCGGCCCGCCCGAGAGGACGAACCCCCTGGGATGCAAGGCCGCGACCTTGTCCCACGGCGTGTCGTGGGGCAACAACTCGCAGTAGACGTGGCACTCCCGAATTCGGCGCGCGATGAGCTGGCTGTACTGCGAGCCAAAATCGAGCACGACAACAGTTTCGGGCCCCTGTTCGGCAGTGCCTTCAACACCCGCTAAGAGCTGCTCACCACTGGCAAGCTTCTCGCGGGCTATCTCTAGATACGTGGAAACTTCGAGGTCACCGGTGGTCGAAATACGACGGCTATCGCCTTCGGGCTTATCTTGCGGCAATCCAGGCCTCCGTGGAAGTATCGGCCCCCAACTGTAGCACCTGTGCTATACTACCGTCAAGGGGGCAACGCGCCTTGACCGCCACGATTCTTCCCGCAAACGAAAAGGTTGTTCGCCTTGCCGCCAAGAAGCTGGCGGACGGTGCGCTCATTGTATTGCCAACGGATACCGTTTACGGGCTGGCCGCCGACGCTCTGCTCCCCGCCGCGGTCGAGGCCGTCTTTCGCATCAAAGAGCGCCCCGTCGATAAGCCGCTTCCCCTCCTTCTGGCGGATCCGGAAGATGTGCACCGCGTCGCTGAACGTGTCCCATCCATCGGTTGGCTCCTGGCCGAGCGCTTCTGGCCGGGTGGTCTCACCATTGTCTGCGAGAAATCGCGCGCACTCCCCGATCTCCTGACGGCCGGTCGGCCGGGGATTGGGCTCCGCGTCCCGGACCATCCCACAGCTCGCGCCATCATTCGCGCGCTAGGCGCCCCGGTGACAGGCACGAGCGCCAACTTATCCGGTCGACCAAGTGCGCGCACTGCGGGCGAGGCGCACGCGCAACTGGGAAACCTGGTCGATCTCGTCGTCGATGGCGGGATCTGCCCGGGCGGCATCGAATCGACGGTGATCGACGTCACGCTTGACCCGCCGCTGGTCTTGCGCGAGGGCGCCGTGAGCATTCAGCGGTTGCGTCAGGTTTGTCCGAAGGTGGCAAGCTCGTTTGACAATACCGGTCCTGGTTGTTAACATGGCGCAGCCATGAGCAACAATGCCAGACCAGCGGACCGCACCATACTTAGCCAGATCGACGGTCCCGACGACCTGAAGAGACTCTCCCCCAGACAACTGGAGAGCCTGGCGGCGGAGATCCGCACTGAGCTCGTCTCCACGGTCACCCAGACCGGCGGGCACCTGGCCTCGAACCTCGGGGCGGTCGAGCTGACGATCGCATTGCATACCGTTTTCGACAGCCCACGTGACCGTA
This sequence comes from Chloroflexota bacterium, assembly GCA_004297765.1. Classification (GTDB taxonomy): domain Bacteria; phylum Chloroflexota; class Dehalococcoidia; order FW602-bin16; family FW602-bin16; genus FW602-bin16. Next base: position 53,518 of record SCTZ01000073.1, read on the forward strand.
TCGTCTGGGATGTGGGCCACCAATCTTATGTCCACAAGCTCCTCACCGGTCGCCGCGAGAGCTTCGGCACGATTCGGCAGTACGGAGGTCTGTGTGGCTTTCCGGTGCGCGAGGAGAGCCCCCATGACGCCTTTGGCGCCGGGCACGCCAGCACGTCCATCTCCGCCGCGCTGGGCATTGCCACGGCGCGCGACCTGCAGAGCGATGACTTCCACGTCGTAGCGGTGATTGGCGACGGGGCCATGACCGGCGGAATGGCCTTCGAAGCCCTGAACCATGCCGGTAACGCCGCGACGCGCCTGATCGTGATTCTGAACGACAACCAGATGTCCATCGCCCCGAACGTTGGGGCGCTCTCGAAGGCCCTCAACCATCTGCGGCTGGACCGTCGCTACCATCGCATGAAGGAAGACGCCGAGCACTACTTGTCCAGCAAGCCGATGGGCAATCAGATGTTGGACGTCGCCAAGCGTCTCAAGAACAGCGTCAAGGGTCTGGTCATCCCCAAGATGATGTGGGAGGAGCTGGGTTTCACCTATATGGGGCCAGTGGACGGCCACAGCATCCCGGTGCTACTGGCCGCAATGCTCCAGGCCAAAGAGTACCCCAGCAAGCCAACGTTGATCCATGTAATCACCAAGAAAGGCAAAGGCCACGCTCCGGCCGAGGCCGATGCTATCCGCTTCCACGGGGTCGCGCCGACGGGCGCGGCCAAGGGCGCCGGACCTTCCTACACGCAGGTCTTCGGCGACACTGCTCTCAAGATCGCCAGGATGGATCCCGACGTGGTGGCCATCACGGCGTCGATGGCCGATAACACCGGTCTGGTCACCATGGCACGGGAGTTCCCCAAGCGCGTCTTCGACGTGGGGATCTGCGAGGAGCACGCAGTCACCTTCGCCGCTGGACTGGCCGCACAGGGGAGGAAACCCCTGGTCGCCATCTACTCCACGTTCCTGCAAAGGGCGTACGATCAGATCATCCACGACGTGTGCATCCAGGAACTGCCGGTGGTGTTTGCCCTGGATCGCGCCGGCATCGTGGGCGACGACGGCAAGACCCATCAAGGCACGTTCGATCTATCGTTTCTGCGCACCGTTCCCAACATGGTCGTAATGGCGCCAAAGGACGAGAACGAGCTGCAACATTTGGTTTACACAGCCATCAAGTCGGGCCGCCCGTCTGCCGTGCGCTACCCGCGCGGGAGCGGCACGGGCGTAGTCCTCGACTCGGACCTGCGTGAGATTCCAGTCGGCAAAGCCGAGGTGCTGAGGGAAGGATCCGACGTCGCCATCCTGGCCATCGGATTCATGGTCGCACCTGCCCTCGAGGCGGCTGGATTGCTGCAAGAGGCGGGCGTCTCCGCCTGCGTCGTCAACGCCCGCTTCGTGAAGCCGCTGGACGAAGAACTGATCCTCGCCCTGGCGCAAAAGCCCGGCAAGCTCTTCACCGTCGAGGAGAACACTCTGACGGGTGGATTCGGCTCCGCGGTTCTCGAGCTGCTCGAGCGGAACCGCGTCGCGGGAGTACACGTGCGACGGCTCGGGCTCCCTGATGAATTCATCGAACATGGCACTCAGCAAGTCCTGAGACAGAAGTGCGGTCTGGATGCCGTGGGCATCGCCACCGCCGTACTCGAGGCGTTTCCCGATTCGGCCGCGAAGCTCGCCTCCGCCATCTCTCCCCGAGGATAGCACATGACCCTGCAGGAGTCTCTAGCGCCCTACATCTCAGAGGTCGAGACCGAGCTTCGCGCCGTCCTCATCGACAAGCCCCTCCCCTTCTACGGCATGATGCGCTACCATCTCGGCTGGACCGACGAACGCTTCGGCCCCATAGAGACACGCGGTGGAAAGCGACTGCGCCCCGTCCTGTGCCTTCTCGCCTGCGAGGCCGTACACGGCTCACATGAGATGGCGCTTCCCGCGGCGGTGGCCGTGGAATTGCTCCACAACTTCTCACTGATCCACGACGACATCGAAGACCGCAGCGCAGAGCGCCACCATCGCCGAACGGTTTGGAAGGTGTGGGGCGAGCCACAGGCCATCAACACCGGCGACGGCATGCATGTCCTGGCCCGATTGGCCCTGTCGCAACTGGGCGAGCGTGGTGTCCCTCCCGCCACCGTGCTGCGGGCTCTCCAACTGCTCGACGAGACGGCCCTCAGGCTATGCGAGGGGCAGTACATGGACATGGGCTTCGAGACCCGTCTGGATATCGGCGTGGGCGAGTACCTGGCGATGATTCAGCGTAAGACCGGCGCTCTATTGGAATGCTGTCTGGAGCTCGGAGCGATGCTGGGAACCTCAGACCAGCAAAGCATAGATGCTCTTCGCCGATTCGGTGCGGAGCTCGGGCGGGCCTTCCAAATGCGCGACGATCTACTCGGCATATGGGGCCAGTCAGAGATCACGGGCAAGGCGACCGGAGACGATATTCGGCAGCGCAAAAAGACGCTTCCCGTGATCCACGCCATGGAGGCGGACGGAGGCCGTTGGCGGAGCGAGCTAGCGCGGATCCTGAGCGCCGAAGCCATAGGCGAAGGCGAGGTGGGTCGAGTGCTAGAGATCCTGGAGCTGGCGGGATCCCGCCAGGCCGTCCAAGCGACAGCGGACAGCCACTACGGCCAGGCCATGGAAGCCCTCAACACCGTGAACGGAATGCAGCCAGCCATAACCCTACTCGAGCAACTGGCCGTTTACGTCACCCAGCGCGATTCGTAGCCCCAGCGCCCTGCTCCAGGCGCCTGCGGCGCCTCTGCATGAGATCCACGAACGCCTCCACCCGCGTCACCAGACCGGCCTTGCCCATCTGCTCGTCCAACACGATCGACAGTACCGGAATCTCGAAGTCCTTGGTCACTTGCGGGAAGATGTTCTGGGCGATGATCTCGGGCATGCAGGTGAACGGCAACACGTGGACTATGCCGTCGAAGCCGTCCTGCTGGTGGAGGATCGTCTCTCCCAAAGATTGGATGGCATCGCCCGACACGTCTCGACTCAAGTAGGGGCCGGCCACCTTCTTGACCTTCTTGCCGTGGCTGAAGCCCAGCGCCTCGAGGAACAGCCAGGCCTTGGCCCACTCCATCAGAAAGGCCGAGCGATGCACCTGCACACCCCGCTTGCCGAGCTCCTCTTCCACATCCATGTTGCAGAAGGAGTCCATGGCCATGAAGAACTCGCCGAGGAAGCCCACTTGAAGCGGTCGAGCGCTCGGATTAAGGGGTAGGGCGGCCAACTCGGCGAGGACCGCCTCGCGCACGGTCTGCAGATCGGAGGGCGCATAGGCAGCCCGCACCCTCTCCGGCGCTCCGCGCCAGATGCGGCTGGCCCCTCCCGGCGTCAGCTCACGTGGGCGCACCCAGTGGACCTGCTTCTCGATGTCCTCCATCACCTTGAGCTGGGTGAGCCCATGCTTGACTTCGGCTACTACGCGCCGCCAGGGCAGCTTTCCCCCTAGCAGTTGTCGAATGACCTTGGCCAGGTTGATGATGCCGCCTTCCTCCCAGTTGAAGACGATCATCTCGAAGTCGTAGCCGATGTCGCGCAGGGCGCGCTCATGGAGCTTGGCGTAATAGCCCAATCGGCACATGCCTGGGCCGCCAACGTTGATGATGGTATCGGCACCCAGCTCGCACGCCTCGACCAGATTGCCCAGCAGCACCTTGTACGGCATGCAGACCCATTCGGGAGAGTACTTCACCCCAAGCGACAGCGTGCGTTTGCTGGTCGAGGGGGGCACAATGCACTCGATCCCATGCCGATCGAAGAGTGATTTCAGGGGAACCCAGGCCGATCCGCAGTGCGGAAAGGTGATCTTCATGCCGTCCTCCGCTGTAAGACCTCTCGTAGTACCTCGCGCACCACCTCCACCTCATCCCAGGGCACCTCGCTGGTGCCCACTGACATCGACCGCTCGTGCCCTTTGCCCGTGATGAGCACCACATCTCCCGGTCGCGCTCGCTCCAGCGCAATCCGGATGGCCTCGCGCCGATCGAGGACAACTGCGTAGCTCTGGTCACGCACGCCCCCGGCAGCAACGATGCCGGCTTCGATCTGGGCAATGATCGCGGCCGGATCCTCCTCGACGGGGTCCTCGTTGGTTACGATGCAGAAGTCGGATAGCTCCACGCCCAGGCTACCCATTAGCGGCCGTTTCTCCTTGTCCCGTCCCCCGGCCGCACCAAAGACAAGAACGACGTGACGAGGCGCAGCCTGCAACCTGGCCGTTTCCAGCACTTTGCGCAAGCCGTCCGGAGTGTGCGCGTAGTCCACGTATACCGCAAAGCTCTGGCCGCAGTCGATGGGCTGCAGCCGGCCGCGTAGCCCTGGAAAGCGCGCCAATGCCCCGACTACCACATCGAAATCAACGCCTAGCGCAAGAGCGGCCCCAGCAGCCGCCAGGGCATTGTGCACGTTGTGGCGACCCGGCACGGCCAGGCCGAGCGACGCCTCGCGCCCCAGGGCATGCAACCGGAAAGTCGGCGAAGGTCCGGCGAAGACCAGATCCTTCGCCATCACCTCGGCCGCGTTGTCTATGCCATACGCTATCACCCTGGCCGGCGACACGTCCCGCAACACGCGGATCGTCTCGTCGTCGGCGTTCAGGACGCTGGTCTTGGGGAGCCCCTTGTCGGCGGCCTCCGCCAGAGACTCGAACAGGATGGCTTTGTCGGCCAGGTACTGCTCGCGGCTCTGATGGAAGTCGAAGTGGTCCCGAGTCAGGTTCGTGAAAACGGCCACGTCGAAGTCGCAATCGGCAACGCGCTGCAGAGCCAGGCCATGTGACGTGGATTCGATAATCGCGTACTCAACCCCGGCTTGAGCCATTTCCGCCAGCAGCGCCTGGGTATCCAGCGATTCCTGGGTCGTACGCCGTGTCTCGTTGGTGCGCGTGACGTCGCCGACCTTGATCTCGATGCTGCTGAGCACACCCGTGCGATATCCGGCGGCTTCCAGAATGGCGCTCAGAAGATACGCCACGGTAGTTTTGCCGTTCGTGCCTGTTATGCCGATCGTGCGCATCTTACGCGCAGGGAAATGATAGAAGGCCGCCGCCAACCGCGACAGAGCGCGGCGGCCATCCGGGGCGCTCACGAGCGCGACGCCCGACGGCACCACCAGATCCGCGTGCTCTTCGTCGACGACAACCGCGGCCGCTCCATTCGCGATCGCCTGAGGAATGAAGGCGTGGCCATCGGCCCGATAGCCCCGAATAGCTACGAACAGATAGCCCCGCCGCACCTTGCGCGAATCGTAAGCCACCCCGGCGATCTCGGTGTCAGCGGAGCCGGTCAATAGGCGTCCCTGCGGGAACGCCCCGAGTAATGTGCTGAGTTTCACCCTTTTCGCGCCCTTTCGCGCACGCTTTCGCGAGCTTCGTGATCCAGACGCGCCTACAGCGCTTCGTGATCCAAACAATCATATGTGCAAGCAGTATGCCTGTCAACATACATGGGCACGCTCAACCCCAATGCTACCTGGTAGATACGGCGCGGAACATGGCCTAATCGCCATGAGAACACATACGGCGGGCGACGTGATGGCTGCGAGAAGACGCGGCGTCCGAGGAGTTGCTGCTTACCGAGCCAGATACAACGTGGTGAACAAGAAGATCCAGACAACGTCGACGAAATGCCAGTAGGTGCTGGCTACCTCAACAGGGAAGGCGTTTCGTGCGGAGTACCCACCGCGCATCGAAAAGATCGTGACGGTGATCAGAAGTCCAATGCCGACGATGACGTGCAGGCCATGGAAACCAGTCAGAACGAAGAAGCCGGTCGCGAAAGTGTTGTCGCCAAAGGCCAGGCCCAGGATCATGTACTCGTAGCCTTGTCCGGCAAGAAAGATGGCGCCCATGACCGCGGCCAGCACTAGCCCGATCTGCAGTCCTCTGAAGTTGCCTCTCTTGATGGCCCTCTGCGCGAAGTAGGCCGGAACGCCGCTTAGCAACAGAATGATTGTGTTCACGATAGGAAAGAGTAGCTCCGGCTGCGGCGTGCCCACGGGCGGCCAGGTCGTGCTAGAGGCACGCAGGTACAGATAGCCCGCGATCAGATTCGCGAAGAAGACGGCCTCAGTCGCAATAAACCAGACCAGCCCCCACCAGCTAGCATCTCTTCTGATTTCCACCGGCGCTTCGATCGCGGCCGCACCCTCGCCGCGGGCCGGCAAGTGGACCTTCTCAGCTCGCACACGGGGCTCCTCGGGCGCTGCCTGAAACCCCTGGAGAGCCCAACCCACCATGGCTACGACGGCTATTACTACTCCAATCGCGGTGACCACGAGATTGACGATCACGCCGACGAAGATCAGGCTCACCGCCGCGGCCAGAATGATCGGCCAATAGCTGAACTGCTGTGCGTGGACCTCTTCTGTCGCCGCCTGCTGTCGAGTCAAGGCTGCTCCTCCGGATCAATCCTCTCGTGTGTTCCGTGTACGCTCCACGTAGCCGATCAGTCCGATCAGTCGGATCGGACCGATCCGACTGATCGGTCCCACGCGTCGTCTTTCGCGGGACAAATCACACTTATCGTAACACTAGTGCCGATGCCCCCAGTCAGGAGTCTCGGGATGCTTCTGGTCCCACAGCGGGCGCCGGCTCCGAACCTCGGGCAGGCGCTCGAAGTTGTGCGGCGGCGGCGGCGAGGAGGTGGACCACTCCAGCGTCCAGGCATCCCATGGATCGTCCCCCGCGACCTGCCCGTTTCGTACGCTTGCGAAGAAGTTCCACAAAAAGACGATCACCGAGAGCGCAATGATGAACCCACCGATGGTCGAGATGAAGTTCGGCGTATCCCAGCCCAGGCCAGGGGCGTAAGTGTAGACACGACGGGGCATGCCGAGCAGACCCATGATATGCATCGGGAAGAATGTGAGGTTGAAGCCGATAAATGTCAGCCAGAAGTGCAGCGTGCCCAATCCATCCTTGAGCAGGCGCCCTGTAAACTTTGGCATCCAATAATAGAGGCCGGCGAACAGCCCGAATAGCGCACCGCCGAAGAGCACGTAGTGGAAATGGGCCGGCACGAAGTAGCTGTCGGTTACCTGCCAATCGAATGGTACCGTGGCCACAAAGACGCCCGTTATTCCGCCGACAACGAACTGACCGATGAAGCCGAGAGCGAAGAGCATGGGCGGCTTCAGAATGAGGTTGCCCCGCCAGATGGTACCGAGCCAGTTGAAGATCTTCACACCCGTAGGCACAGCGATGGCAAAACTGGTGGCTGCGAAGAAAGCCTGCACGACTACCGGCAGACCGACCGCGAACATGTGATGGGCCCAGACCGTGAAGCTCAAGAAGCCGATGGCAACGGTAGACCAGGCGATGAAAGGATAACCGAATATCGGCTTGCGGGAGAAGGGAGGCAAAACCTCCGAGATGATCCCGAAGGCGGGCAGGATCAAGATGTACACTTCTGGATGGCCGAAAGCCCAGAACAGATGCTGCCAAAGAATTGGGTCGCCGCCGCCGGCCGCAATGTAGAAACTGGCACCCAGGTTGCGGTCGATGAGCAGCAGCAGCGCCGCGACGGTAATGCTGGGAAAGGCGAAGATGATGATCAGGCTGGTGACTAGCATCGCCCACACAAAGAGCGGCATCAGGTTGAAAGTCATGCCGTGGGAGCGCAGCGATGTAATGGTGACCACGAAGTTGATGGCACCGGCCGTCGAGCTGATGCCCAGTAACAATATGGCCAGCGCCCAGAAATCCATATTCAGACCAGGCGAGAACTTCAGCTCCGTCAAGGGCGCGTAGGCGAACCAGCCCGCATTGGGCGCGGCTCCCAGCAGGAAACTGGAGTACATGAAGAGACCACCGAAGAGGAAGACCCAGTAACCGAAGGCATTAAGGCGAGGGAAGCTCATGTCTCGCGCGCCGATCATCAAGGGCACCATGTAGTTGGCCATTCCGGTGAAGAACGGCATGACGAAAAGAAAGATCATGGTGGTGCCATGCATTGTGAAGATCTGGTTGTACGCCTCAGGCCCCAGAAAGGTACTGCGAGAGGTGGCGAGTTGTACGCGCATGAGCATGGCCTCGACGACACCCGCCAGGAGGAACGCGAAGGCGGTGACCATGTAGAGGCTGCCGATTCGCTTGTGATCCGTCGTGGCGATCCACGACAAAAAGCCGGATCCCTCCCTTAGACCCGTGGGCATGGCGCCCGCGTGGCTGGCCATCGATCACTTCCTCCCGTGTGGCTCGTTACTTCAGCGTCTCCAGATAAGCCACCAGATCCTGAATTGCGTCCTGCCTCAACGGCGGGATAACCATCTTGTTATGGGGCTTGACGGCCTGGGGATCCTCCAGCCAAGTGGCCAGATTCTCGGGTGTGTTTTCCAAGGTGAGCGCGGCAATAGTCCTGCGACTGGCGAAGTGGGTCAGATCCGGCCCGATCTTCGCCTGAGCTCTGGTGCCCTGGATAGTATGGCACGTGAAGCAGGGAGACGTCGAGACGAATACCTGTGCTCCCCGTGCAGCCGGGCCCGTGGTCGGCACCTCGGGTACCGTCTGCATCTCCTTGACCCAGTTGTCGAACGTCTCACTCGAATCGACGACAACCTCGAAACCCATGTTGGCGTGCTGAGCCCCGCAGAACTCGGCACATTGACCCCTATAGACGCCGGGCTGATTAGGCGTGAAGCGCAGGAAGTTGCTGTGCCCGGGTATCACATCTATCTTGCCGGCTAGCTGGGGAGCCCAGAAACTGTGGATGACGTCGGCTGAGACAACCTCGATTTCAACGGGGTAATCGGCCGGCACGTGCAGGTCAGTGGCCGTAACGATGTTCAGGTCAGGGTACTCAATCTGCCAGAACCACTGATGCCCGGTCACCAGCACGCGAAGAGGACTCTGCTGACGCTCCGTTACCGCGACCATGGTCGAGGCTGTGGCCACGAAGACGCCCGCGAGGATCAGGGCAGGCGCCAGGGTCCAGGCCGTTTCAAGAGTCCAGTGACCATGGATCTGCGGCGGCTGGGGCGAGTCAGGCCGCTGGCGGAAGCGAATGATCGAGTAGATCAGCACGGTCTCCACGCCGATGAAGATGACGGCGGCCACTGCGAAGACGCCCCAGAACAAGCCGGCGATCTGGCTGCCCTGGGGCGAGGCTGGCGATAGCACGGAGGGCGCTCCTGAGCAACCGGACAGCATCGAGGAGAGGACGATAGCAAGTCCCGACCCAAGAAGAATTCCGGGCGTCCGTCGGTAGGGATGCTTGTTACAGAGCGACGACACGTTCCCTCCTGGCTCGACCCTGTTGATGGCTGCGCTGTCGGTGGGAGTCCGGCCGTAAGTCTGGTCTGGAGCACTCGGGCCCGTAACCCGTTGGCCCCTACTATCGATTATACTATGAATTAGATGTTGCACGGGACTAGCGGCTTTTCGCCAGGTCGCGAAAAGACAGAGTCTGGAGGCGCAGTGCTGCTCGATGGGGGAACTCACGCGATGCTGAGTGAGAGCCAGGGGTGAAGCTGTGGTGGCAAGCGCTTCAGCCACTCGTTCCGGGGCTGCCACATGGCGCGGGACATGAGGACCCAGGGCAGTGGAGCTGGGAGCCTAGCATCGTCGTCGGTACGGCGGTCCTGGTGGGAGCTTACCTGTACGGCGTCGGTCCACTCCGACGCAGGTACGGCTGGGCGGATAGGGTCGATCCCTGGCAAGTGGCCCTCTTCCTTCTCGGAAATCTGATCCTGCTTCTCACTCTGGTCTCGCCGCTGGACGTACTGAGCGACGACTACCTGTTCAGCGCTCACATGGTACAACACGTCCTGCTGGTCGCGATCGTGCCACCTTTGTGGCTGCTTGGAACCCCCGACTGGCTCCTGCGGCCGCTTCTCAAGCCCCCTTTCGTCCTCCGCTTGGGACGGTTCCTGACCCACCCCTATGTGGCCTTTATCATATTCAACCTGACCTTCTGGCTCTGGCATTGGCCCGTCCTGTACGACCTGGCCCTGACCAGTGAGCCTGTGCACGCACTGCAGCACCTGACTTTTCTAATCACGGCCGTGATCAGTTGGTGGCCTGTTCTCAGCCCTCTGCCAGAGCTGCCGCGGCTCAGCCCTCCAATGCAGGTGGCGTATCTTTTCGCGATCTGCCAACCCAACGTCACCCTTGGCGCCCTGTTTGTTTTCTCGCGCGGTCCCCTATACCAGGGCTACCTGGACGCACCACCCTTGTTCGGCATCTCGCCCGTGATGGATCAGCAGATCGGCGGCCTCATCATGTGGATCCCTGGCAACCTGATTTATCTGGTTGCACTCTCGATCATTCTGCTGAGATGGCTGCACCAGTCGCAACCGGGACGCGCACTTGGATGATACGAACGCATCATATCCTGCGCTTGCCGGCTAGAGCGATCTGTGTTACCATGCACCAGAAATGGTGGATAACAAGAAGAAGATCGTCAGCTTCCCTCACATGGGCAACATATACGTGCCCATGCAGGTCCTATTCCGGCAGTTGGATATCGAGTACGTCGTGCCCCCCTTCTGCAACGGGCGGGGCATGGCCTGGGGCTCCAAATACTCGCCCGAGTTTGTCTGCATCCCCTACAAGCAGGTGCTGGGCAACTACCTGGAGGCCGTGGAGATGGGGGCCAACGTCCTCATCTTGCTCGGCGGCCCGGGCAACTGCCGGTTTGGGTACTACAGCATCCTGCAGCGCAAGGTTTTCGCGGAGTTGGGCTACGACGTCGAGTTGCTCACGCCGGTCATCAGCAGCCGCACGATCAGCGGCGTGACCGACATTCTGAAGCAGATGTCGCCCCGCAACCCGTCGACCTGGGAGTGCGTGCAGGCCATCTTCCTCGCCCTCTCCGTGCTGCACGACATCGACGAGGTCGAGCGTAAGCTGCAATGGATCCGCGCTCGGGAGATCACGAACGGCTCCGCGGACAAGGTCTTCGAGAAGATCGCCGACAGGATGAGCCGCGTCACGGGTCTGGGAGAGCTCAAGCGGGTCAAGAAGGAGTCGCTTGAACAACTGGGCGACGTGCCCATCGATCCAAAGCTGAATCCGTTGCGCGTCAACATTGTGGGCGAGATCTACGTCGTCCACGAGCCTTACGTGAACAAGAACATAGAGGTCGAGCTGGGCAAGCGCCGCGTGGAGGTGACGCGAGCCGAGCAACTAAGCCAGTGGATCGTGCTCTCCCCAGCCCTGGTGCTGGACGCTCTGGGATTGGGGCACGAGGCCCGTATCGCCAGAGCTGCACGCGGCTACCTCGACCACCTGCACGGTGAGACCATCGGCCAGACCGTCATGGCCAAGCGTCAGAACTTCGACGGCGTGGTCCACCTCGCACCGTTCGTCTGCACCCCCGAGATCGTCAACGAGAACATCCTGCCACGCCTGCGGCAGGACATCGACATACCGGTGCTGAGCCTGATCCTGGACGAGCATACGGCCGAGGCCGGACAACTGGTCAGGGTGGAGGCCTTCATCGATCTCCTGGAGCGCCGTCGGCGCACACGGGCGGGCGTTCCGGCACGTCGATAGCGTATGTTATAATAAAGTCCATCAATCAAGTGTGGGAGCAAGTCCACATGTGCAAGACAAACCCGATCACGAAAGAGCACATCGAGCAAATGAAATCGTCGTTCCTCCGCCGGCTCGAAAACCCGAGCCTGACAGAGGAGCAGCGTCGGGCGCTGCAGGCGCAGTACGACTACCTGGTCGAGAACGCGAAGGAGACCCAGGGCGTCAACGTGTAAGGCCCCGGAACGCGCGGCACACGAGAGGATCCATCCCGGCGGGATGGAGAAGAAAAGCCCAAGCAGATCGATAAGCCGAATTCTGTAGCCTGGGTAGGGGTGGGATAGGGGCTGGTTGTCATCCCCCACATCCGCACGCGGCGGTCCACAACCTCACAACCACAACTCCTTCGCGGCCACGAAGGAGCCGACTTCCAAACCCCTATCCGACCCCTGCCCAGGTGGTGACCATCAATCTAGGATGACGGTCTCCCGCCATCTCAAGCGACCTACCCGAGGACAGAACGGGCGCGTCTTTAGCGTCCTCCTATTTGGTCTTGCTCCAAGCGGGGTTTGCCCAGCCAACTGGTCACCCAGTTGCCGGTGAGCTCTTACCTCACCATTTCGCCCTTACCGCAGAGAACCCGAAAGCCGCTACACCAAACGGTCAGCGGCTTTCACCATAGAGACCATTTCAGATCTTGCCGGCTGTCCTCCTGCGGCGGTATGTTTCTGTGGCACTTTCCGGGGGTCGTCCCCCCTGGGTGTTACCCAGCGCCCCGCCCGTTGGAGTTCGGACTTTCCTCCCCGCCGAAGCGGGGCGGTCACCTGATCTGCTTGGACCAATCATAGTGTAGCATACAGTCCTGGTCCCGTCAACGCGCGCCAGGCTGCTTGATTTCTCTTGGGGAGGAGAATCGCTGCTCTCTATGTCACGTAGAGGATGCGGCCACAACTGCCACAGCGGATGGGCTCAGGACTGGTGCGGGCTCGATGAATTTCCACGGTGGACATGCTGATGCGGCAGCCAGCGCACATGCTGCGCTCGACCTTCGCCACAGCTTTGCCCGCCCGTTCTTTGCGCAAAGTCGTGTACAGCCGGTAATCAGACTGCGGGATTCTCTCCATCAGCGTTGCGCGGCGCGCCTCCGATCTAGCGAGATCCTGTTTCAGTCGCTGACGCTCGGCCTCCAATTGCTCGTGCTCGCCGCGCCAACGCTGCTCCAGTTGGTCCAGCTCGGCCAGCTCAGTACCGCATTCCCGCTCGACCTCTTCCAGCTCGAGCATCAACTCCAGCAGGCCATCCTCCACCTTGCTACGCTGTTTCTTGAGAGCATCCGCCTCCTGCTGGAAGCCACTCAACTCCTTGGGGTTGCGCACCCGCCCCGAGTAGAGCTTGTCGTCCAGCTCCGCGATCTTCTCACGAAGATCCTCCGACGTGTACTCCAGCTCGCGCTGCCGCTTTCTGAGGGCTTGGTCTTTCTCCCTCTGAGCGCCGAGCCTCTCACGTGCCTCGATCAGCCACTCGGGCTCCTGAAGTCGTTCCTCGACGCGCGCTAGCTCCTCGGTCTTCTCGTCGATCTCCAGATCAGCCATCTGCAGTTCGTATAGCTGTTGTGTCCTGCCCACCTGGTGCCCTCCACGACGGTATAGGCGTGCACAGTCACGTATTGTAGGCCATTCGTCCGCCTATGTAAACCTGGCTGGCACACGGGAGGGCACACCGCATCCCGCCTAAGCACATATCCAAAAGAAAGGCATGTTCTGGGGACACCCCAGACCCCGCCAGGCGCTGCGCCCTGGACCCGCCGACTTTTGGCGAGGTGCTTAGACGAAGTAGAATGCCCGCATCGGGCATCCGTTCATGCATTTCGTGCAGCCTCGGCAGCGAAACGGATCGATCACCGGCATGTCAAGCGGCTCTTCCTGGTAGATAGCCTTGGTCGGGCAATCCTTGCGGGCCGCGCAGACGCCATTCGCGCACTGCTCGGGCTGACATTTGTCTACGTTGAGCATGGCCTTAGGCATAGCTTACTTTCCCTCACGACGGGCTTCCTCCAGCTCGTCCTCCAGCCGTTCGAGCTCGGCCAGCATGGAGGGCGGCACGGAGTGGGCCGGCCAACGCCTCTGCAGGTCGCTCAGCCGGGATTCCAACTCCTTGATTGTCTCGCTATTAGCCATGGACGTCAACCCCCGCGGCTGACAAGGCCCTGTCCAGGGCCGCGATACGCTCGCGCAGACGGGTCTCGTCCCGATCCCACGCGGCGCGCAGGGACGCGACCTTGCTCGCACCGAGATGTGCTCCGGTCTGGCCCAGGACGAACATCCGCTCGTCGAGAACATCCTCGAGCATGGATTGCGCGGTATCTCGCTCCTTCAGCAACTGATCGACCGATAGTTGACTGAGATCCTCGCTTGCATCCATCCGTGCATCCCTCCTGTGAAGTAGCAAATGCCAGTGTCTGACCACAGAGTAGACGCCACCTGTCACTCTGAGCGCCGCCTCTGTTTGTCACTCTGAGCGCCGCAGCGCGAAGAGTCTCCCGGTTGGTCGTCCCAGTAGCGCCTTCCTGCTAGCTCAGACAGGCTACATCCCTCCTCCGGGGAGATCCTTCGCTGCGGCTCAGGATGACAGCCGAGCGCCCATCAGCACAATGGAAGCCTTACAAGCCTCTGTGGTCGAACACTGGCGGCAAATCATTGAGGTTTCCGCTCTCCTTCCTGCTTTGCGCCAGGGGCATAGTAGCTATACCCCCACCCGGTATAATACCATACCCGCCCAGCTATGTCAAGTATCATAGTTATTATGAGACGCCCTTGACTACAGTAGGGGGGTACTGTATAATCAGGTCGACGACGACCCGAACCGGTCTATCCCAATCAGAGAGGTGAGTCCGCATGCCATTATACGAATATCACTGCTCACAGTGCGGAGACAAGTTCGAGAAGCTCGTGCGGCTGGGCGCGCGCGACGGCGAGGTGACCTGCCCATCCTGTGGCAGCGCTCTGGTGGACCGTCTGGTCTCGCTGTTCGGACGAGTCGGAGGGGGCAAGGAGAGCACGGGCTTCGCCGCGTCCTCCAGCAACTGCGCGCCAACCGGTGGCTGAGGGATCTAGACCGCAAGCCGTTGGCTTGCACAAACTTGCCTCCTTGCCCCGAGTTGGGTTAGAATGCCAGTGACAAAGCCGTCCTACTAGCCGATCGGATCTGACTTTGCCTTCGGTCGATCGACCTGTTGTCTGTCGCGTCCGGCAATGCGACGAGACGCCAATGGGCTAGCCCCGCATCGGCGTAGGTCAGACCGCTTCCCGGTCTCGCGGCGCCACCCTTATGGACTGGTGATCTGATCCTATGCCCCATCCGACCCAAGCGGGGAACCTCGGTCCCGCGTTGGACTCAGAGGCGAGCAGCCCGACCGACGTCGCCACGCCTCGGTCCAACAGCCAGTCAGAAGCGACGCACAGCGCCACCGCCATCGGCGGCCACCCTGTCGACCTGCTGGCGATGGCGTTTATTGTCGTCGTCACGCTGATCTACTTCTGGCGCTTCATCGATCCCTGGGCACAGAGTCCGATCATCTTTCCACCGGGCGACCTGACAGAGCAGTTCTATCCCTACCATCACTACGCCATCGCGGAGCTTTCCGACGGACGATTTCCCATCTGGTCACCATATGCCAACGCCGGTCAGCCGTTCATCGGCGATATCCAGACGGCCGTCTTCTATCCTCTCAATCTGCTGCTCGCCTATCTTCTCATGACGATCGGGCAGCCCAACCTGTCTTTTCAATCCTTCGAATGGCTCATCGTACTCCATTACATCGTGGCGGCTGCGGGTCTTTACGTCTTCGTGGGCCGGATAACCAACAACCGCATTGCGGGGCTCGTGTCCGCGATGGCATTCACCTTCGGTGGTTGGCTGACCAGCTATCCACCCCAGCAGACGGCCATCATCCAGTCCATGGTCTGGCTACCATTCGCGCTGCTGTTCCTGCGTCAGGCCTTTTTCAGCAAGCGGAGGTTCTACTTATTGCCCGCGGCGGGCAGTCTGTCTCTTTCGATCCTGGGAGGACATCCACAAACGTCCTCCTATCTCTTACTTGCCGCCGCGGCCTACGCGCTGTGGAATCTGCTGAGGATGCGATCAACTGGCGTGCCAGGCTCCAAGCCAACCTGTGGGAACGGCTCAGCTGACATGCGCGCTGCCCCCAAGGATCAGCGCATACGACTCGCCTCGGTCAGACGCTACGCCAACGCTCTGCGATGGATCGCCCCGCTTGGTCTCACTTTCGCCCTGCCAATGGTCCTGGCGGCCGAGCAACTGGCTCCGACGATCGAGCTGTGGCAGCTCTCGCGCCGGGCTACGAACGACTTCGCGTTCACACAAGCGGGTTTCCCTGCCTGGCAGTCCATTGGCTTGATCTTCCCCGCTCCCGTCAATGCCTATCCCATGTACGTCGGATTCTTCGCGCTTCTCCTAGCACTCGTCGCCGTGCTTCGAGTGTGGCAGCGCGACCTGCTGTTCTGGACGCTGGTGACGATAGCCACGTATATCCTCTCCTTTGGCGGGCTAACACCGCTGTATGCTCTGGTCCGAACTATCGTTCCAGGCTACGGTCTCTTTCGCAACCAGGAGCGAGTTATCTATCTCACCGGCTTCGCCATCGCGGTGCTAGCAGGCTACGGAGCCGCCTGGCTCCTCTCCTCGGGACCACGCACTCGACGAGGTCGTATTCTTCTGAGCCTATCTCCATGCGCTCTGCTGGCGGCCGGATTGGTCCTGACCACGCCAGAGACCCGGGCAGACCTCTTCTCGCTCGACATGCCACTATCCAACGTCCTCAGACCTGCCGTCTATCTGCCTTTGGTGGTGGCAGGCGCGGCCGCGGTCCTGTACCTCGTCTCCAGCCTGCACACAGCCTCTCGTCCCCGTCTCCGGCGTGCCTCTTTTTTGATATCGGGCGCAGTCGCATTGCTACTGCCAATGCTGGCAGTCGCGGACAACTTTTCGGTCAACTGGAACAATCTCGTGTCAACCCAAGGCAACCGGTTGCCCCAGGTACCAACGCCTATCACACAGTTCCTGCGCCGAGAGATGACCGACGGACGTATCGACCACGATGGGTCGATACCATTCACAGGCTACTACTATCGTCTGCCTTTTCTCAGATCCGACGCCCAACTCGAGAACCGCAACTTCCTGAACGCTCTCGACGAGTTGGGCTCATATGCGGCGGCGCAACTGTTCAGCCAGCAATATCAGGTGACGCGAGACGACTCACCAGGGGACGATTTGTTGCTCGAGTGGGAGGGATTGCGGCTCTATCGCCTGCGCGACGTGCCAGGCCGAGTAAGTGTTATCTACCGACCGCAATCCGTGCCGGATGCCAGCGAACAGTTGCGCGTGATGCGAGCTCGGATAGCGCAGCGCGACTTCTACTTCGACCGGGACGCCGTGGTATCCGAGCTGGCAACAATAGCAGCGTTCTCCGGAGGAGGCTTTGCATCAACCAAAGCCGTTCTTGACCTGAAGCCCACCGAGTTGGTGGTCCAGGTGGACACCAGTGCGCCTGGGCTGCTTCTGTTGGCTGATAGCTACTACCCTGGCTGGCACGCATACCTGGATGGACGGGAGGTGCCGATTCACCTCGCAAACTCCGCGGTCCGTGGCGTCGATTTGCCGGCGGGAGCGCATCTGGTGTCCTTCCGGTACGATCCCTTCTGGCTGCGCATCGGTTTGGCGATCTCCGCGATCGGTTTCGGCATCCTGCTAGTATTGGTCGCCCGCTCAGACGCGCTCGCTCGGTCGAGGCTATTCGATGGGCTTCCCGTGGCATTGCGCGCGACACTACGGACGGGACAATGGCTGGTTCTGGCGATCTTGCTGGGAGCCGCGCCGATCTACGTCAGCGGCTCCTACGCCCTCTCTCCACCAACAATTCCGGCCGCCCTGCACGACGCCGAAAGATGGGATGTGGCCAGGGCATGGGCCGGCAAGCAGTGCTCTGCCACTGTCGTGTCCACTGGTGCCGATCCGGACGGCGATCAGCTAACCGGGTCCGGATTCTACCCATCCTGGGACGCGATAGACGTGCAGACCGGCGCAGCCATCGACCACGTCTGCGTCCTGGCGAATCTGGGTGCCGACTCCTATCCGGTGCAACTGGAGCCACCGCCAGGCTGGCAGAAGGAGCACGATTTCTGGTCTGGAACCATCTGGGGCGCCCAGTACGTCCGACAGGAGTCGATTCTCACGCGGATCCCATTCCGGGAAGGAGGATCACTGGGCAGCACTGTGGAAGTTCTGGGTTTTGGCTGGCCGGGCGCGAGGCAATCGGAAGATGCGTTGCGAGTCAGCGCTACCTCATGGCCAGCGGCCGTGCAACTCTTCATGCGGGCGACTAAGACCACTCCCACCGACTACCGCGTCTTCGTTCAGCTTCTCGACGAACAGGCAAGGGCCGTGGCCGTCTCGGATCATCAGCCTGGAGATGGAGCCAGACCGACGTCTACCTGGAGCACCAATGAGATCGTGGTCGATGAGCACCAGATCGCCCGACCGCGGGTCATCGGCTCCGGCAGCTACCAGCTCATCGCGGGAGTCTACGATGAAAAGGCCGGGTCGCGCCTGCGCGGACCCGATGGACAAGATCATGTCGTGCTCGCCCGTGTGCAATTCCAATCGCCCTAGCCGGGGTCTGATGTAGCGCTCGGTTGTGGCAACCGTAGCCGCTCTGTTATAATGGCTGACGTTCGACGACGGGCGACCTCGGGATGCGCGCAAGGTCCCCTTAATCTTCAGGGAGGCATGGGCTTTGGATACCCTGTGGACACCGTGGCGAATGGCGTACATCCTGGGCGACAAGCCGGAGGGTTGCGTGCTGTGCGACAAGCCACGCGACGACCGCGACCGAGACAACCTTCTCCTGCATCGGGGACGGCACTGCTACGTTATTATGAATCTCTTTCCCTACAACCCAGGGCACTTGCTGATCGCCCCATACAAACATACGGCTAGCTTCGAGCAACTGGACCAGGAGACGATAGTCGAGGCGACCACTTTGCTCAGCGCCAGCATGGGCATCCTCAGAGCAGCCGTCAGCCCCCACGGCTTCAACGTCGGAATGAATATTGGCAAGGTGGCCGGTGCAGGCATAGACGAGCACGTGCACATGCACATCGTGCCGCGCTGGGGAGGCGATACCAACTTCATGCCCGTCATCTCCGACACACGGGTCGTTCCGGAGGCCCTGGCGTCAACCTACGACCACCTGCTCCCCTTCTTCGAGAAGCTGGAGAGCTGAGCCCGGAGTCCGCTCGTGGCCTCCGCTCCCGTGTTATCCGCAGTTTGTTCTGAGCGCCGCCCTCTTGTCATTCTGAGCGCCGCAGCGCGAAGAATCCGCGCCTTTTCGACCCCTTCTGCCGCACAAGGGGTACGGATTCTTCGGCGTGCGCGCCTCAGAATGACAAAGTACCGTTATGTGGAGATCCCATTGGACTCCCTGGCACAGGCCGATAGGATGTTCCCCTCCGACAACTCTCGCCACGCCCGAGAAAGCCGCGCTGCTCAGACAACACGCGTTCACGCAATCGCTCTCCCGGCCACTATGACTTTTGTCACATACACGGTTCCGAGCAACCCTGTACAATACGTAACTGTTGTCCACCATCGACCTGTGATGCGATCACGGCAGATGCATCACGTAACAAAGTTGTTAGGAGTATAGACGATCTATGGGTATGTTCTGCTATCAGTGCGAGCAGACAGTCAAGGGCACAGGATGCACGAGCACGGGTGTTTGCGGCAAGGACGCCACCACGGCAACGCTGCAAGACCTGCTGGTGCATGCCGCCAAAGGCATCTCCCACTACGCGCACCGCGCGCGAAAGCTCGGAGCACAGGATCACGCTATCGACGTCTTCGTCGTCGAAGCCCTGTTCTCCACAGGAACCAATGTCAACTTCGACTCCGAGCGCCTGCGGGTTCTACTTGTCCAAGCCGCGGAGCTCGAAGAAAGGGCCCGACAGCTCTACACGTCAGCCTGCAAGAGCGCTGGGACGACCCCGGCCAATGCCGAGAGCTGGATTAGTTGGGGGCCTGCCGCCGACATCGATGAGCTGGTTCGCCAGGGCGAGAAGGTCTCGATCCAGGAGCGCGCTAAGGCACTTGGCGACGACCTGACTGGTCTTCAGGAGTTGCTGACCGGCGGGCTCAAGGGTGTCGCGGCGTACGCCCATCATGCCATGGTGCTGGGCGTCGAAGACGAGGCGGTCTACGCGGCCATCCACGAAGGGATGGACTTCCTCGCCAACCCTCAGCCGACCACCGAGGAGCTTCTGAGCCGCTGTCTGCGCGTCGGCGAGCTAAATCTCACGGTCATGGGGATGCTGGACAAGGCCAACACTGGCACATACGGACATCCCACGCCAACGCCCGTGCGCATCAACCCGGTCAAGGGCAAGGCCATCCTCGTCTCGGGACACGAGTTACGTGATCTGGAGGAGCTGCTCAAGCAGACCGAGGGCAAGGGCATCAACGTCTACACGCATGGCGAGATGCTTCCGGCCCACGGCTATCCTCAGTTGAAGGCCTACCGGCACCTGGTCGGCAACTACGGGGGCGCGTGGCAGGATCAGGGCAGAGAGTTCGACGCCTTCCCGGGCGCGATCCTGATGACCACGAACTGCATTCAGCGACCACGAGAAACCTACAAGGCGCGCATCTTCACCTCGGGACTGGTTGCCTGGCCGGGAGTAACGCACATCTCCAACCGCGATTTCGCTCCCGTGATCGAGTCCGCCCTGGCAATGCCGGGATTTGAGGAAGACGGTCCGGACAACACCATCCTGGTCGGGTTCGGACACCAGGCCGTCCTGGGCGTGGCCGACAAAGTCATCGAGGCCGTAAAGAGCGGAGCGATCCGGCACTTCTTCCTGATCGGCGGCTGTGACGGTGCCAAGAGCGGGCGCAACTATTACACCGAGTTTGCCCAGTCCGTGCCCCAGGACTCCGTTATTCTGACACTCGCCTGTGGCAAGTATCGCTTCAACAAGCTGGAGTTCGGCAACATCGGCGGCATCCCGCGCCTGCTAGACATCGGTCAGTGCAACGATGCCTACTCCGCCATCCAGATCGCGGCAGCCCTGGCCAACGCATTCGGCTGTGGCGTCAACGACCTGCCGCTGTCGCTGGTCCTGTCCTGGTACGAGCAAAAGGCGGTGTCGATTCTGTTGACCCTGCTACATCTGGGGATCAAGAACATTCGTCTCGGGCCTAGCCTGCCGGCCTGTGTCACGCCGGCGGTGCTGGACGTGCTGGTCAAGAACTACAACATCGCACCCATCGGCACGCCAGAGGGCGACCTCAAGGCCATCCTCGCTGCACCAGTTGCCAGATAATTGTGAGTATGGGGCGACCGTCCGGTCGCCCCATATGGATCAAGCAATCCACTGGTGGTCAGGCCCCGTCCGGGGCTGAAGCCACCGGACTGACTCAACGAAGCCCGCTGAAGCGGGCTGGGTCCTCTAGTGTCAGCCCGCTTGAGCGGGCTTCGTTGAGTCAGCGCGCTCGCTTTAGCGGCGCGCGGGGCGTCAGATCGGCATAGCGATCGTCGGTCTAGCTTGATGCATGTGGATCGACCGTCCGCCCGAGCGCTCAACCATTAGTCGAACCGCCGCAGTCCGAGGGGCAGCCTCTGTCCGAGGATCCCTAGCGAACTACAGGCAAGAGCGGAGTACCACCGTAACGCTGCGGTATTGGCGCCGGAGGCATCGTGTCCTCCGGCGCCAGCCGGATATCGGCCAGGACCCCAACCCGCATTCCCTGTTCAATCAAGCGGCGAGCCTCTCGATATAGAGCATGGGCCGGACTACTACTGCCGCGCTGGACCTCGACAGCCCGGGAGGGCCAGATCAGCAACACATCGGGCTCCGCGAGGTCTTTCTCCACCAGATGCCCCTCATGGTCGCGCAGCCAGCGAACCACGCTCTTATACTCCGCGTACTGGTTCTTCGGACGCCCCAGCATATCGAGCAGACCGTAGGATCCCCCATCTCGCAGATTGTCTCTCCAACCGAAGAAGAAGATCCCTGTCGCTCCACCCTCGATAGCCCGCTCCACGAAGCTGCTGATCTCCTCCCCCGTAGCCTTGCCATCCTTGGTATTGAACTCCGTGACCCAGACGGGCTTGTCCCAGAAGCGCGACAGCATGTCCGCGTTAAGTGACATGTAGTACTGATCATGCAGACGCTCCGGGTAGATGTCGAAGCCGACGACGTCGGCGGACCGATAGATGTCCGTCGGCGAGACGCCGGTGTAGGGCTGCTCACCCCACCACCACCAGGTCATCTCCGCAACCAGCACCATGTGGCCCGGGTCCGCCTCTCGCGCAATACCGTTCAGATAGTCGACGAACTCGGTCAGGTTCTGGTAGGTGAACTGCCGCCAGTCCGCCCACCGCACGGCGTGGGGATCCCAGATGGCGTCGCTCACCGGCGGCATCCGCTCGGGCTGAACAATATCAAAAGAGGAATACATCATCGTCCAGGCGTCGTTGAGCGCCTCGATGGAGCCATAGCGATCTCGCAACCACTGGCGAAATCGCTTTATCGTGTAGGGGTTGTAGTCGCCCAACTCCCCCTGGCTATAATGCGGCTCGTTCAGAACCTGATAGGCGAGCACGGCCGGGTGATTCCGGATGTGCTCCACGGTTACTCGAACGTAGTCGCCAAACGCCTGACGATAGCCCGGATGGTTGATGCTGGGAAAGTCGCCCAGCATAGGCTTGCCATCCCAGCGAGTCACCCGCCAGCCACGATTCCCAAGCCAGAACCAGGGCGGTGTATTGTAGTCCATGGTCGCGTGCGACAAAACAGGCACGACCTTGAGCCCGTACGCCTGGGCCTGGTCAAGAAAACGATCGAGGACAGAGAAATCGTAGAAGCCCTCCCAGTAGGGCTCGACATCCCTCCATCCCAGATCTATCCGCACCGTGTTGAGCCCCATCTCCACCATTCGGGACAAATCACTAGCCCAACTGCTCTGGTGTCGGGTGAAGTGATACGTCACACCGATCGGCATAAACGGCTTGCCGTTCACCTGGAGGATAGGTCTCGCCCCTCCGGTGCGAACCGTGGTGGTAGAAGGCACAGCTTGCGCATTGTGCATAAGGGCGGGAGCCGGAAGAGACAGGGGAGGCGTTCCCGGGAAAGGGAGCACAGCGTTGCCCAGAAGCATCAGCCCAACGGCCATCCGATACAGGCGCCCAGTTGCCATTTCCACACCCCACACATCAGCCGGTCGTTCTGGCAACACCGCCAGGGCTCTAAACTCTGGAGACGCGCAGCTAGCCAATGAAGCTCGGAAGACGCTGGGCTATCGTGCGGACACGACCGGCACATACAGCATGGTCCGGCAGCCGCTCCGATCGAGCCACTCAGAATGCGAGTAGCTTCGGGCAATCAAGGCACCCAGGACTGGGAACGATTATCCGATCCTGATGATCGACGAAGCCAGGTAGGGACGCCAAGTAGGGGGACATGGCGTTCGCTCCCCTTTAGTCCTGTGAAGAAGCAATGATCAATCGGATACCAGGTTGGACAACCGTTCTCTGCCTACTCTCTAATGGTAAGAGAAAAATCAGACCCTTGTCCACAGTACTTTTGGTTATGTAAGACGCTTCATTTCCGGCAAGCCAATAAAGACGTTGAGCTCGCAGTCTAACGCCATCTTCCTTCTCAAGGTAGCTGTCATGGCCTGCCGCAGAACGGCCATCCGAGCCGGCGCCTTGCGCAGCGTCGCGTACTGTTGTCTGGGTGCTGTAGCTATGATACAATTATAGCGCCAATCGGGGGAGTGTCGGAATTGGCAGACGAGCATGACTTAGGATCATGTGCCGCAAGGCGTGCGGGTTCAAGTCCCGCCTTCCCCACCAGCCAAATCCCTTGAGAGATCAGGGGATTTCGTCTTTCTGACCGCCTTGTCCGCCGCAGAAATGCCGCTTGCCTGCTGCCGCACATCCCCTACATTTCAGGATGCCCCATCGCCTGACTGGAATGCTCATCCGAGTCCCCATGCGATAGATGACGTACACCCACCTCCAATCTAAAGCACCCACCTAAGGCCTGAACATAGCGGCGCAGGGTGTTAAGGGTGTAGGTTTCATAGCCCCGCTTCTCGATGCGGGCCACTTGGGCTTGTGATACCCCAAGCCTCTTGGCTACTTCCGCCTGGGTTAGTCCTGCCCTCTGGCGGGCTTCCACTAGCTGCAGCCAGAGATCCTTCTTGGCCGCCTCTTCCTCGTACAGGCGCCGGCCCTCTTCGTCAGCCACCAAGCTATCGGCCCAACGCTGATAGCGGGCCTTTCCTTCAGCAAGATGATCGCGCTTCTCTTGTTCATTGGTCACTGCAATTCGCCTCCCTCTCGGCGGATGAAGTAACGCATCCGCCTCTCGGCGACTTCGATCTCCCCGTGCGGGGTCTTCTCTGACTTTTTCTGGAAGCCGTGCAGAAAGACGATCTGTCGCCCGGTGAAGAAGAAGTAGATGATCCGATAGATATTGGTGCTGCTCTCCTCCCGAAGCTCCCATAGCTTTCCTTCCAGATGACGGGCCAACGGTTGCCGAGCGTGCACATTGCGTACCTTGAGTCGCTCAATGGACTAACGAAACCGCCGCTGGGTTTTCAGATCCAAGATGGATAGGAATTCTTCCACCGGACTACTGCCCTGCTCGTCAACATAGAAGACAACCGACCACTATTCGTCGTTCATCATACATATTTTAGTATATCAGGGAGGGGGCGTCAATGAAGTGTTAGCATGTCCTTTGCTGCACAGCGGTTTGGCTATCTTCTCTGTGAGTACCAGCAGCAGGCGTTCCTCCATCTCCTCCCGAATTAGATAGTGCTGAGCAGAGAACAACAGGTTCTGTGGCCTCCAGATGGCGAGACAGGTTACAGCCAACAAGGCCACGAAGAAGAGAAATCCCGTACCCAAAGCGACTATCAAGCTTCCCACGACACCATACCGACCTGATGACAGCATGTGCACCGCTCCAAGAGGCAGAATAACTAGCACCAGTCCGAAAAGCCCTATTGGGGCCTTGATGGCTCGCAACGTTCCAGAGAAATCGAACTGTAGCTGCTCGATCGTCTTCTTGTCTAACCTCACGTACGCTCGTCGCATGCTTACCTCCTCGCTTGTTGGTTCTGAGACAAGCATACATGCGTTGAAGAGCAGCGTTAACAGCACGAAGCGTCACGCTGAGCGTCACGAAGCGTCAATGCGAACGTCGAGGAGACAGAGACTGGGGATAGGGGCAGGATAGAGGCTACGAGTGGTCACTCGGTGGCGGTGGCCAGATTCCACCGCCCTTCCTGATGTCGCTGATACGCCGATCGATGGTGCTCTCGCTCACAAAGAGAACTGTAGCCAGGTCACTGACTGTAGGTCGTTCTCCGTGCTCTGTACAGTACTTCCAGTACTCGTCTGGCAGAACTGTCTTGTAATTTGCGATAGTAAGGCGTCGCTTCTTGGGCGCTTGTTCGGCCGTGGTTACCTCGGCCGTCCGCTCCGTGCCATTCTCCATTGCCTGGCTCTGGATCGCAGCGGGCTTGCCGGTAAGATCGGTCCCTGGCTTCACACCTATCTGCTCAGAAATGAGCCCCCGCCAAAGCCGATAAGCGCAGTCCTGCCCCCACTCCACCACCACGCCCTCCACGGGCTCACGGGTTTGCGTCCATGCGGGCTTCGGATCGAAGGTTAGAGTAGCAGCACATTCGTTCGGACGTTGGGCGTTCAGAGTGATTGTAGCAATGTCCGCTTGCCAGAGAGGCTTGGCCGGCTCTGGTTGATGGGCTATCACACGATACACGAAGGCAAACAGATCCGTGCGTGTTACTGCTCTGTCCCACTTGTACTCGAGCAGTCGATATATGGTGTCTGCCGAAAGCGCGGGCAAGCATGGTGGCGGATCCGTCGGTCTAGCGATGGAGTCAAAAGGAAATACAGACTGTTGTCCTCCTGTTTGGCTCCACGTCGCATGAAGACGCCAGCTGAGCAGCAGGCTGCTAAGAATATGATGAACGTAGGATGTACTGGCGGGATATGTGAAGCGAAAGTCTCGCGTGGGAAGGAAGCCTGCGTGGTCTCGTGTCGTGACCGGCTCAGGTTTTCCTGCCTGGCTGCCTGATATCCGGACTGGCACTGGTGCCAAGCCTTCTTCCGCGGCAGATTCTCCACTCCCCAGGTATGCGTCAATCTGCACTCCGCTCTCCGGCCAGACCTGGCGCATCTCCCTCAGCATCCGCCGAAAGTGCTCCTCAGCCACTGGCTCATAGCATTCCGTGGTTACCCGGAGCTTGTCGTCAATCTGCGTCCACTTGAACCCGATGGCTACCTCCTCGCCCGGTCTCTCGTTCGGCTTGGACCTGGAAAAGAACGTTGCCACAATCCGCCCTTGTAGGTCGCCGTGCTTGTGGACCAGACTACCGAACTCCTTGTCCGGCGGTCCTCCAAAATACGGCAGAAGCATAACGCTCCGTTCTTCCCACGGGATAGCGTCCTCCCACTCAGCGCCTTTGGAGAATCCCTGGAGGAAATCAACAACCCCCCTAGCACTCGCCTTGATGATGAAGGTGACTTTCCGCCTGGTGGCGTTCACCTCGCTATCGGCCGTAGCGAGCTCATCCCTCTCGCTCAGGAAAGCAGCACGGATAGCGGCCCGGCTCTCCGGATAAAGTTCTGCGATGTATGCTGCCAGTTTCCGCACGTGGTCGTCCAGGTCCTGCCAGACAAGCCGGACCAGGACACGCTCGTAACTCACGGGCAGCACGACCACATCAAGGCGCTTCATGTCGCTCCCATCCTCGCAGGCAAGCTCCTGGAGAGTGGTAGCCACTCGCCCCGCACTGATCGTAAGCGTCTCCCTTGCGCCGTCCCGATGGTGATGCACTCCCAACGGATACCAACCATCCTCCCAAAGAGGAGGATGGTCCTTCCAATAGTCCTTCAACACGGCAATGAAGCGGTCTGGCGTAGTGTCCAGCAGCGGCAGCTGAAACTCGTAGCCCATCAGGGTGCAACTCCAACAAGATGATAGGGGGTTACCGGGCCGCTCCTGTGTCGGCAGGAACGCTCGCGGGGAGGGCCAGTCCCACCCGGCTGACAGGTCTACTCTACCACATGCCGACAGCCACTGCTAGGCCGGCTCGTTGTCAACGCTCTTCTCGTACATGTTCAGTAGCTCGTGCCTTCCCTGTGTTCCGCACGGAACATGGCGGCCGTTTTGACCTCGCCAGCACTCGTGCAAGCACATCGGCGGCCTGTTGGTCCTGCTTTTGCAAGGCATGGGCGTACATGGCAACCCAGGCTTGTACGCAGGGAACCCAAGAGGTCATTCTCCAAACCCCTATTCTACCGCTTCTTCGTCGGTATGCCACATTCCATCCTTCTACCGCTTGCCGTTCCCCTGGTAAAGCCCCCAATTCGTCCCCTCAAATCTGAACTCTTGCGTGTCGGAATATCACCAGACATGTGGGGCAGGGGTATGTTATACTAGGCGAGCTACATAGTTCCTACTCGCTAACTGGTCGCTCTCCCATAGATGCCTGCGTTTATGAATATGATCGAGGACCGTCATGCCAAGACTGACTGAACAAGAACGACAGGAGATCATCCGCTACATCGAAGCCGATAAGCCGCTGCCAGATAAGTACCGCTTTCTTCTCTTCGAGGACAAGCGCCAGGTGGAACTGGTCTGGAACGGCAAGACCAGCGAGGTCTGCAACATCGTCTTGCCCTTTCAGGTGATAGAGCAGGTAGATGAACCCCGTGCGGAAGGCACCAAACACAGTGCTCCACTGTTCGAGTACGCGGGAATCTCTCTCGATTCCCGTGGGCGCCAACTAAAAGGCTGGACGAACAAGCTGATCTGGGGCGATAACAAGCTCATTCTCTCCAGCCTGAAGAATGGTCCCCTACGCGAGGAGATCGAAAAGCAGGGCGGTATCAAGCTAATCTACATTGACCCGCCCTTTGACGTGGGTGCTGATTTCAGCATGGATATTGAGATCGGTGGCGATACCTTCACTAAGAAGCCCAGCATCCTGGAAGAAATTGCGTATCGCGATACCTGGGGTAAGGGCGCGGATTCCTTCATCGCCATGATCTACGAGCGACTGGTGCTGATGCGGGATTTGCTGGCGGATGATGGGAGCATCTATGTGCATTGCGACTGGCGTCTCAATTCCTACATAAGGCTCATCTTGACTGAGGTATTTATTGACCTATTTAGGGGTGAGATCGTTTGGAAAAAGGATGCCGTTGGCAAAGGCGCAAAGAAGAAAGCAAAGCACTGGCCCAAAACGTTTGACAATGTCTTTTGCTACAGCAAGTCGGCTCGGAACATCTTCAACTTCATGCCAGCAGAGCTAACCGAAAAACAATTAGCTGAATTCAGATATTCCGATCCTGACGGGCGAAAATTCAAGCGAACCACTCTCGGTGACTACTCTGAAAAGTCGATAAGAGAGATGGAGGACAATGGTCTGATATATGTGTCGTCGTCGGGGCAGAAATACAAGAAGTACTATCTCGACGAATACACGATACAGTTAGACTCTATTTGGACTGATATACCTGGGTTCGGAGTAGCTACTTCGTCTCCTGAGATTTTGGGATACCCTACCCAGAAGCCAGAAGCCTTGCTAGAACGCATTATTAAAGCCTCATCCAACGAAGGCGACCTGGTGGCAGACTTCTTCTGCGGGTCTGGCACAATAGCAGCCGTTGCTGAAAAGCTGGGGCGAAAATGGATTGTCAGCGACCTGGGTAAGTTTGCCATCCATACCACCCGCAAACGCATGATACAGATGCAGCGACAACTCAAAGCCGAGGGCAAAGACTACCGCGCCTTTGAAATCCTTAACCTGGGCAGATACGAGCGCCAGCACTACATAGGCGTTAACCCCAATCTGCGTGAGGTAGAACAGCAAAGACAACTGGAGGAAAAGGAAGCTGCCTTCCTCGATCTGATCCTACGCGCCTATCGCGCCGAGAAGATCGAAGGCTTTGCTACCTTCCATGGAAAGAAGGCTGGTAGGTTAGTGGCGGTAGGACCGGTTAATCTCCCTGTTACGCGCCTGTTCGTGGAAGAGGTCATACTGGAGTGCCGCCAGAAGCACATCACCCGTGTGGATATTCTGGGCTTCGAGTTCGAGATGGGTCTGTTCCCCAATGTGCTGGATGAAGCTCGCGCCAAGGGTATCGACATTGTGCCCAAGTATATTCCCGCCGAGGTATTCGACAAGCGGGCGGTGGACAAGAACCAGGTGGTTTTTCACGATGTAGCCTTCATCGAGGTCAAGCCACTCGTTAAGGGCAGCAGCGTAGCGGTGGAACTGACCGACTTTTCGGTGTTCTACTCCCAGGATTCGATTGCTAACGCGGAAGCTACGCTCAAAGACAAGGGCAGCAAGATCGTGGTAGAACGAGGGCAAATCGTGAAGGTGAGCAAAGACGCTCATGGCATCGTAACCCGCGAGCAACTCACTCAGCACTGGACCGACTGGATAGACTACTGGGCGGTAGACTTCGACTTCGAGAGCAAGCGCGAGATCGTGCGTGTCTTGCGGGAACCGGAGAGGCAACTTCAGATTCCGGGCATGGAAAAACCCGAACAAATGCAGTTCCCAGAGTACGAAGAGGTCTGGACTGGGGATCACATCTTCGAGAACGAATGGCAATCGTTCCGCACCAAGAAAGACCGCAAGCTGGAGTTAATGAGCGCTTTTCATGAATGTACGCCTGGGAGGCGTAAACTCGCCGTCAAGGTAGTGGATATCTTCGGCAACGATACCATGAAAGTCATCGATGTCACGGTGGGAGGGAAGAGATAATGGCACTCCATCCCAATTTCCCCGATTCGCCCCATGCTATCCTCGATCCTTCCCAGCGCTGGTTTCCAGCAGATGAAACCCTGCGCGAATCGAGCATGGATAAACTGATGCCCCCGCTGGTGCCACAGCTACGACGACTGGTGAAGGAATGGCGCGATAGCGGCTATGATGGAGCAACAGAGACCAGCCGTGCTCTATTGAATTGGTGGTTCAACACACCGCATCTGATGCCTCAGTTCGATGGCACCATGGTCGAGTTTCAGTACTATTTTGCGCAGCGTGAAGCGATAGAGACGATCATCTACCTGTACGATGTGGTAGGGGTCCAGGACAAATATGACCTTATGCGTTTCGATAGCTCCGGGGCTGTCTCCACAGGCATGTTTGATGAAACCTGGCGGCGCTTTGTAGTGAAAATGGCAACTGGTGCTGGCAAGACCAAAGTACTCAGTCTGGTCTTGGTGTGGAGCTTCTATCACAAGCTCTACGAACCCGATTCACAACTGGCGCGCAACTTTCTGGTGATCGCGCCCAACATCATTGTGCTGGATCGTATCTACAAGGATTTTCAGGGTCTACGCATCTTCTTGAAAGATGATCCGGTTTTGCCCGATAACGGCTTGGATGGTAGGAACTGGCGCGATGATTTTCAACTGACCTTGCATGTGCAGGATGAGGTCCACATCACTCGCCCGATAGGAAACATCTTTCTGACTAACATCCACCGCGTCTATGCAGGGGATGATATTCCACCCTCTCCAGACGATGAGAACACGATGGATTACTTTCTGGGTAAACGCCCCACTGGCACGACCACCGATTCCAAGGTTGATCTGGGCATGATCGTGCGCGATATCGAGGAATTGGTAGTATTGAACGATGAAGCTCACCATATTCACGACCCTCGCATGGCTTGGTTCAAGTCGATCCAGGATATCCACAATCGCATGAGGCAAAAGGGCTCAGCCCTCTCTCTGCAG
Organism: Chloroflexota bacterium; assembly: GCA_004297765.1. Classification (GTDB taxonomy): domain Bacteria; phylum Chloroflexota; class Dehalococcoidia; order FW602-bin16; family FW602-bin16; genus FW602-bin16. The sequence goes on from SCTZ01000073.1 coordinate 83,871, forward strand.
GTAGACGTGACGGCTACGCCCAAGCACAACAACGGTGCGATCTTTGTGCAGACCATCGCCGATTACCCCCTGGTCGAAGCCATTTCCCAGAACGTGGTCAAGCATCCCGTGCTACCTGATGCTGCTAGTCGCGCAAAGCTGGTTGAGCGTCAGAGTGCCAAGTATACGGAGAAATACGCCGACTATCTTCACCTGGGTGTGATCGAGTGGCGCAAGGCGTATGCCGAACATGAGAAGCTTGACAAGAAAGCTATCCTCTTCGTTATGACCGACGACACCCGCAACTGCGACGATGTGGCTGCATACCTGGAAGGCAACTATCCCGATTTGAAAGACGCGGTGCTGGTGATTCACACCAAAGCCAATGGTGAAATCTCCGAGTCAACCTCGGGCAAGAGCAAAGAAGAGTTAGACAAGCTGCGCCAGCAAGCCAATGAGATTGACGATCTGGATAGCCCCTACAAAGCTATCATCTCCGTAATGGTACTCAAAGAGGGTTGGGATGTACGCAATGTCACGACCATTGTCGGTCTGCGTGCCTATTCCGCCCAGAGCAACATTCTGCCAGAGCAAACCCTTGGTCGTGGTTTGCGCAAGATGTATCCGGGCAATGTAGAGGAATACGTTAGCGTGATCGGTACCAATGCCTTTATGGAGTTCGTGGAATCCATTCAAGCTGAGGGTGTGGTTCTCCAGCGCAAGCCGATGGGCGAAGGTACTCAGCCCAAGACCCCATTGGTAGTCGAGATCGACAGAGAAAACACCAAGAAAGACATCGAAGCGCTGGATATCGAGATTCCGACATTGACGCCGCGTGTCTACCGAGAATACAAGAACCTAGGCAACCTGGATGTGAGCACACTGGAGCATCAGCCCGTGGCATACCTTCAGTTCAGTGAAGAAGAACAGCGGGAGATCATCTTCAAAGATATCACCACTGGTGAGGTCACACATACCACAATTCTGGATACAGCGGGCATAGCTGACTATCGCAGCATCATCGGCTACTTCGCTCAGACCATCATGAAAGACCTGCGATTGGTTGGGGGCTATGATGTGTTGTATGGCAAGGTGAAGGCGTTTGTTCAAGAGGAGTTGTTTGATCATCCGGTGGATTTGGAGAGTCCGAACACCCTGCGCAACTTATCCGAGTTGGCGGCTACCAAGACCCTGATCGAGACTTTCAAGAGGGCGATCAACGCTCTGACCGTTCAAGATAAAGGTGATACCGAGATTCGCGATACCATCAAACTGCGCCAGACGCGCCCCTTCGTGGCAAAGGATCAGGGCTACATCGTTCCGAAGAAAAGTGTCTTCAACCGAATCATCGGAGATGGACATTTCGAGCTTGTATTCGCCCGCTTTCTCGATGACTGTGACGACGTAGTTTCTTTCGCCAAGAATTACCTCGCCGTGCATTTCAAGCTGGATTACGTGAACGCCGATGGCGACATCTCCAACTACTACCCCGACTTTCTGGTCAAGCTTTCCGATAACCGAGTTTACATCGTCGAAACCAAAGGTCAGGAAGACCTTGACGTTCCACTCAAGATGCACCGGTTGGCTCAATGGTGCAAGGATATCAACCGAGTACAGACACGTGTACTCTACGATTTCGTATACGTGGACCAGGAGAGTTTTGAACGCTACAGACCCGTTTCATTCGGGCAATTGGTGGACGGGTTCAGAGAATACAAGACCGGAGTTTAGAGGGTTGTTGTAAGCACTAGCTCGACAAAGTGAAGAGGGCGCTACGTAGGGTAGAATCCCAGGGAGTGTGCAAATAGGCGAGGGCGACCTTGACAGGAAGGTCACCGTGGGGTTCTCATCGGGACTGCTGAGATCACCGAGAACCACACGATGACTGACAACCTAGAGATCGCACTGATGGACCCATTACGCAACATCCCTTCGACATTGCCCCCAGAGTCGATGGGATGAACGTCGTACAAATGTTGTCAGAGCACAGGAACCCTTGTCTTCATCGGGATCGCGGTGGGGTGTTCAACCATAGGATCATGTGCCGCAAGGCGTGCGGGTTCAAGTCCCGCCTTCCCCACCAGCGAGATGTTTCGTCAAGCCGCTACTACTCGCAAGCGGCTTCCACCAGGCGTGGTAATTCGCTCTTCCCCAGGGACCTCCGGCGGTTCCACGAGCTCCTCGGGTTGCGCCGAGGGCGGGATGATATCCAGGTGCAAGGACATTCCAAGCGCATCTGCCAGCCTAAGCAGGGTTTCCAACTTGGGCACGTGTTCTCCAGCTTCCAAGCGGGCCACTACTGCCTGACTCACCCCAAGCCGGGCCGCAAGTTCCCCCTGAGTGAGCTTTCTGTCCGCCCTAAAGCGGGTCAACCAGATAGCGATAGCACGAGCAAGCGCCAATCCCTCCCAACGAGCCCGTAGCATCGGGTCGCGTAGCTCCTCCGCCAGCACGTCTTCCGCACGCACTGACGCTGTCTTCGCCATCATCTCCCTCCTTGCTCTGCTTCAATCTCCTCAATCCGCCGCTCCGCCACCACAACCGCGCGGCGAAAACCGGCGGCTTCCTGTTTGGCATCGGGGCCAATCGCCCCGATAACCATAGCACCGCCGACCCGGCGATAGAAGGCCCGCCAGGGACTTCGGCCGCCACGAGGTCGTAGCTCCCATTGGCGTGCTTGCCTCAGGGCACTGCAGTGCGGGAAAGGAAGCTGCTCACCAAGTGTCTGCAGTTTCTCGGCAGCATGGAGCATCGCCAACCGCTCCCCCCTGGGCAGCCCGGCCAATTCCTCTCGGGCCGCCGGATGATAAGCAACGTCCATAGCGCCATTATAGCACGTGTGTTATTGAGAATACTGGACCGAAATCATCAACGGTTGCTCAGCAAACGTCCCAACCGGATGACGTCCTGCCCATCCAACAGCAGCTTTTCCCCGGCTCCTGTGCTCTAGGTATGAGCTTGTTCGATCCAGGCGCCGAGCGCTGCCTGACGTCTGACGGCCAGGATTCTATCGAGCTAGGATACGTAGAGGTCACGGCAAACCGAGGGGCAATCACGGCTGGGCCAGGTGGACGAGCCGAAAACCCTTCATATTGACAAACCGTTTGGCCTTCGTCTGGTCCTGCATATCTAGCCAACGATTCTGTCCGGGGCTGAGGTAGTCGGCGAAGAAGGGCTGAAGATAGCCGGGGATGCGATCGAGATTCCCGCCGGAGTACTGAGCCGAGTAGGCGTAGAACTCCTGCACGGGATTGTAGGGTTCCTGACTTGTCCGACTCTGGGACATGACGAACTCCAGCAGATCCTTGTACGGCGCGTAGGCGCTATCCGACTCCCAGCGCAAGCGCAGCAGAGCCACCGCGAACCTCATTTTCTCTCCGAAGGATTTGCGATGCAGGTTGGCATGGGCGTACTCATGCAGAAAGACGTGAAAAGCCGGTTGGCTGATGGTCACGCGCCTGTTCTGCAGATCGTAGATGCCAGCCCAACTGGCTCCCTCTGCCTGATAGACAGGCACCTGCGACAGCACCTGACGTGCGCTCGGCAGAATGTTGAACCACTCGAAAGCGATATCGCGCATATCGTCCGGAGACATATTGACCCCAAACACAAGGTCTTCAGGCGGTCGGGTAAGACTCAGCGGCGCATCCGTGTTTGAGGGGAAGAGGAGGGTTGCTTGAGGGGATGTGAAGCCATCGGCTTCGCGAGCCAGTGCAACCAGCATCGAAAGACCGACGATCACCCCGATCCCGAACACAGTCACCGTCGCCAGAAAGATCCTGTACAACATGCGCGCAATCTCCCCGAAACAACAAACTCGACACGGGTGTACTTGCCCACGCGCCGGGTTGGAGGGAGAATGCGACACATCTCCGCGACTTCGGCAACCCGGCTACCATGGTCATGACCGTAGGCCCGTGGCTTTGCGTCCCCACCTTTCGATGGGTTTGCCTTTATCGGTTTAGGATCTCGCGATCAATACGTGCTCATGTACCGACTGACACGTACTCGTGTACTATTAATTGTCGGACTCACGTCCAGCTTTTTAATACCTGCGAGGACCGCCCCCTGACCTATTCTACCCAGCCCAATGGTCCTATGTTTGATTCTCGGAGGATATCGGGAGACCTTGCAAAGGTGTGCTGCACATAAGGCGTAAGGTAGACAGCTCGATTGCATTTGGCGCCTCGCCTCGGCGCAGGCATGCCATCCGACCAGGCATATGGTAGCACTAGCGCACGCGATTGTACCGTAAGTAAGCGTTTATGCTATAATAGGCTCAGCAAACACGGATGGGTGAGCGCAATTTGAAGGTTACCGCAGAGCGTATCGAAGACTGCCAGATGGTACTGAACGTGGAAATCGATCCCACATCGGTGGAACGTTCAATGGACAAGGCCTACCGCCGCATCGTCGGCAAGGCCAACATCCCCGGCTTCCGTCGGGGCAAAGCGCCGCGATCGATGGTAGAGCGGTTCTTTGGCCGCCAGACCCTGCTTGAAGAGGCCCTCGAAGAGCTTGTTCCGTCAGCTTATGGTGAGGCGATCAAGCAGGAGAACATCGAGCCCATTGCCGAGCCGAAGCTGGAAGTGACACAGCTTGACCCCGTCTCTTTCAAAGCCACGGTTCCGCTCCGTCCCACGGTGGAGTTGGGCGCCTACCACAAGATCAGGGTCACGCCCGAGATCCCTGTCGTGACGGACGAGGAGATCGAGGAAGTTCTCACGAAGCTTCGTGAGCGCAAGGCCAGTTCGGAGACCGTGGAGCGTCCCGTCCGGTTGGGTGACCAGGTCGTGATCGACCTGGAGAGCACGGTGGAAGGGGAGACCTTCACCAATTCGGGAATGCCCTATATGGTCGACAGCGGCAACCCGATCCCCGTGCCAGGCTTCGCGGAGAAGCTGGTTGGAGCTGAGCCGGGCGGCACCCTGGACATCGACTTGGAGTTTCCGGCAGATCACGCCGAGGAACGCCTGGCCGGCAAGAGCTTCCATTACAAGGTGACGATCCAGCAGGTCAAAGAGCGCATCGTGCCCGAGATGACGGATGAGCTGGCCCACAGCCTCGATCCGGAGATCAACACCGTGGCCGAGCTCCGCGAGCGCGTAGCACACGACATGAAGGCAACGGCCGAGTTCCAGGCGCGGTCCAAGCTCGAGAGCGAGGTCGTCGAGGCCGCCACGGACAGCGCGCGCTTGGAGTTCCCGCCGGTGCTGGTCGAGCGCGAGATCGATTCGTTGATCGACGAAGTGCTGCAACGGGTTTCTGGCCCGCAGAAGATCAGTCTGGAGCAGTATCTGCGCTTCACTGGGAAGAGCGAGGACGAGTTCCGCTCGGAGTTGAGCGAGATCGCTCGACGGCGCGTGCGGACCGACCTGGTGCTCAGCGAGGTCGCCAAAGCCGAGAACATCACCGCCTCGGACGAAGAAATAGAGGCGGAGGTGAAGCGGTTATTGGGCAACTCGGAGGGCAGTGAGGCAACCGAGGCAACCGAGGCAACCGAAACGACCGAGACGACCGAGACGGGTAAAGCGAGCGAGGTGGACGTCAAGGGCATCGCCGCGCAGCCGCAGGTCCGCGCGTCCATCGGGTCCATGCTCGTTCGAAAGAAGACTATCGAGCGCTTGGTGGAAATCGCCACATCTGATGGCAAGAGCACTCCTGGCGAAGGTTCCGCTCCATCCAGCCAGGCCGAGGGCGAGGTCGAAGGCCACCCGGTAGAGGCGGCCACCGATGAGACCATCGCTCGCACTGAGCCGACGGACGATACCCCGGAAAGCTAGTACAGCGCACCGGGCGACATCGACGTCGCAGTGACGGACCTCGCTTGTTGGATGAGTCACGGAAGGAAAGGCAATAATAGTCCATGGATGATAGAGTTCGAGCTCAGGGCATCATTCCTATGGTCATCGAGGCGAGCGCTCGCGGAGAGCGCGCCTTCGATATCTATAGCTTGCTGCTGAAAGAACGCATCATATTTCTCGGCACGCCGATCGACGATCACGTGGCTAACTTGATCGTCGCGCAACTACTCTATCTCGATCGTGAGGATCCCGAGCGGGATATCAGCCTGTACATCCACAGCCCGGGCGGCGTGATCACCGCTGGGTTGGCGATCTACGACACGATGCAGTTGATACGCCCGGACGTGTCCACCATTTGCGTGGGCATGGCCGCCAGCATGGGCACCGTGCTGCTGGTCGCCGGAGCGAAGGGCAAGCGCTATGCGCTTCCCAACGCCACCGTCCACATGCACCAGGCTATCGGTGGCGTGCATGGACAGGCGGCCGACATTGAAATCGAGGCGCGGGAGATCCTGCGTATGCAGACCAAGATTCGCGATATCCTGTCGAAGCACACAGGGCAGACTCCCGAGCGTATCACCAAGGATAGCGACCGGAACTTCTACATGAGCTCGGATCAGGCGCTAGAGTACGGTATCATCGATGAGGTCCTGAACAAAACCGAGAAATCGAGCTAGAAAGCGCGCCCAATAGTGGTGGGAACCGGGACAAGGAGGCTGAGATGGGAAGCTCGCGCAATAATCGCCTGCAGTACAACTGCTCATTCTGTGGTAAGAACCAGGACCAGGTAAAGCGGCTGATCGCCGGACCTGGGGCCGTCTATATTTGTGATGAGTGTGTCGATCTGTGTCGCGAGATCATCGACGAGGAAGCGGCACCAGCTCCCAAGGCCCGCGCTCCGCGCACCAAGGTACCAACCCCAAAGCGCATTTACGAGCTACTCAGCCAGTATGTCGTCGGTCAGGAGCGCGCGAAGAAGGTCCTCAGCGTGGCCGTGTACAACCACTACAAGCGCATCGGGGCCAACGTCGCCTCTTCTGACGAGATCGAGCTGCAGAAAAGCAATATCCTCCTCGTCGGACCCACGGGCTGCGGCAAGACGCTTCTCGCCCAGACGCTCGCCCGCATTCTGGACGTGCCGTTCACCATTGCGGACGCCACGGCGTTGACCGAGGCCGGCTACGTCGGCGAGGACGTTGAGAATATCCTTCTGCATTTGATCCAGGCGGCCGATTACGATATGGCACGTGCCGAGCGCGGCATCGTCTACATCGACGAGATCGACAAGATCGCCCGCAAGGGGGATAACCCCTCCATCACACGCGACGTCTCGGGCGAGGGTGTGCAGCAGGCCCTGCTGAAGATCATCGAGGGCACTGTGGCCAGCGTGCCCCCACAGGGTGGACGCAAGCATCCCCACCAGGACTTTATCCAGATCAACACCGGGAATATCCTGTTCATCTGTGGTGGCGCGTTCGAGGGGTTGGACAAGATCGTCCACCGTCGCGTCACCAAACACAAGCAACTGATGGGCTTCAAGGCCGATGTGGCCACGAAGATTAGTCCTTCGTCTTCCGACTCCTTGCTCAAGGAGCTGACCCACGACGATCTGCTCGGCTACGGGCTGATCCCCGAGTTCGTCGGTCGTCTGCCTGTGCTCGTGAGCCTGGAAGGTCTCACCAAGGAGGACTTGATCCGCATCCTCACGGAGCCCAGGAACGCTATCGTCAAGCAATATCAGAAGTTCTTCTCTCTCGACAAAGTGGAGCTGGTCTTTACGCCCGACGCCCTGGAAGCCGCCTCCGAAGAAGCCTTGCGGCATCGGACCGGCGCCCGGGGTCTGCGCACGATAATCGAAGAAACGCTGCTGGACGTGATGTACGAGATCCCGTCGCGCGGCGACGTGCGCAAGTGCCTCATCACAGGCGACACGGTCAAGGGACAGAAGGGGCCGATTCTGCTTACAGCGTCGGACCGCACCGTCGAGTACGAGCAGGTTAAGGATGAGTCGGCGTAATGAATCAGGCGACCTTAAATAAGCGCGGCCGCACGTGGAATGACCAGCCACTGCTGCCACTGAAAAATGTTGTTCTTTTTCCACACTGCGTTATCACGCTCATGGTCGGACGGGATAAGTCTATCGCCGCCGTACACGAGGCCATGGAGCGCAGTCAGAAACTGGTCGTCGCCGCACAGCGGGATGCCGAACAGGAAGATCCCGGTACGGACGATATACATCGCATCGGAACGCTCGCGGAGATTGTGCAGTTCCAGAAGCAACCAGGCGGGAGTCTTCAGGTTGTCCTGGAGGGACTCCAGCGAGTCTCCGTCGATCGCTTTGTCTCGGAGCAGCCGTTCTTCCGCATCAAGGCAACGGACCTCCCCGAGATCATTCCAGAAAGCACCCAGGTCAGCCCCCTGGTCCAGCAGGTCCAGGGCATGTTCGAGCGATATGCGAAAACTAGTCGCACCCAAGCGCCCGACGCCGTCGAATCCGTGGCAAAGCTGACTGATCCTGGTCGCCTGGCCGATACACTGGCCTCTCATCTCCCATTGGAGCTCAGCACCCGCCAGGGACTACTCGAGATGCTGGATGAGTCCCAGCGCCTGGAGCGGATTAGCGCCCTGTTGAACAACGCGCTGGAGCTTCTCGATCTCGACGAGAAGATTCGTCTACGCGTGCGCCAGCAGATGGACCGCAATCAGCGCGAATACTATCTCAAAGAGCAGCTCAAGGCCATCCACGAGGAGCTAGGAAACACGCAGCCCGGCGAGATCGCGGAGCTGCGGGCACGTCTGGCCGCGAAGGGTATGCCCCAGGAAATCGAGGCCCGCATCGGTCGTGAGATCGATCGACTGGAGCGCATTCCGCAGTCCTCACCAGAGGGAAACGTCATTCGTACGTTCCTGGATACCGTCCTGGCCCTGCCGTGGACCGAACGATCCGATGATCAACTCGACATCGATCAGGCTCAGAAGATCCTGGACCAGGATCACTATGGTCTGGAGAAGGTCAAGGAGCGCATCATCGACTTCCTGGCCGTGCGGCAGCTCATCTCGCAGGGCGATCAGGCTCGACGCATCAAGGGTCCGATCCTGTGCTTCATCGGCCCTCCCGGGGTTGGCAAGACCAGCCTCGGTCGCTCGATCGCTCGGGCGATGGGTCGCAAGTTCGTGCGTCTCTCACTGGGTGGCGTGCGCGACGAGGCCGAGATTCGTGGGCATCGACGCACATACGTCGGGGCCTTGCCCGGTCGGATCATCCAGGCCATGCGCACGGCCGGTACGCGCAACCCGGTGATCATGCTGGACGAAATAGACAAAATGAGTGCCGACTTCCGCGGAGATCCGTCGGCTGCCCTGCTCGAGGTGCTCGACCCGGAGCAGAACTTCGCGTTCTCCGATCATTACTTGGACGTTCCGTACGATCTGTCTGAGGTAATGTTCATCACCACGGCCAACATCCGCTGGCACATTCCTCGTCCGCTCCTGGACCGGATGGAAACCATCGAGATACAGGGGTACACTGAGGAGGAGAAGGTCCAGATCGCCAAGCGATTTCTCTTGCCGAAGCAGATTGTGGAGCACGGGCTGCTACTCAACCAGATAGAGGTACCGGACCGGACCATTCGGCGAATCATCCAGGCCTACACACGTGAGGCCGGGGTGCGCAGCCTGGAGCGAACTCTAGCCTCGGTCTGCCGCAAGGCCGCACGGCGCATTCTGAGAGATAGTTCCTCCAAGGTCAGGGTCAACTCCCCGATCTTAACCGAGTTCCTGGGACCGTCTCGCTACCACTCCCAGGGCGTGATCGAAGAGGCCCAGGTTGGCGTCGTAATGGGACTGGCCTGGACCGAGCAAGGCGGTGAGCTGCTACCGGTCGAGGTCGTCACTATGCCCGGCAAGGGGGGGTTCATCATTACGGGACGACTCGGCGACGTCATGCAGGAATCGGCTCGGGCCGCGCTGAGCTACGCGCGCTCCAGGGCCGAGGCCCTGTTCATCGATCGCGCGTTCCAGGAATCGGTGGACCTGCACATCCATCTGCCCGAGGGCGCCATTCCCAAGGATGGACCGTCGGCTGGAGTAACTATGTTCACTGCGCTGGTCTCCGCGCTCACCAAGCGGCCGGTGCGCAACGACGTAGTCATGACAGGCGAGATCACGCTCCGCGGGCGCGTGCTGGCCGTCGGAGGCGTCAAGGAGAAAGTGCTCGCCGCGCACCGCGCGGGAATCCGTAGAGTCATCCTGCCGGCCGAGAATCGGCGCGACCTGCCGGAGATCCCCAAGAAGGTGCGCGACCAGATCCAGTTCATCTGGGTGGATAACGTGGACCAGGTCCTTCAGGAGTCCTTCCTGGAGCGCCGGGGGACGGACCATCAGATCACCGAGGCGCCACCGGGAGAGCCCCTGGATCAGACCGCCCCGCTCCACGAGCCGAGCGGAATGGATGAGCACACCGTAGTCTAACAGACCAACCAGCCCCCACCTTTTCGTATTACAGGAAGCCGGTCCCAGACAGACCGGCTTCTTCTTTGCTTCACTGCTGGTAGATATCAGTCCGATCGGACCGATCCGACCGATCGGACTGATCCGCCCCATGGGAAACCACTTGCCCATCGGGTCATGAGTAAGGCAGCCCTAGCGTCCACCAAACCTTCTCCGCAGCTTCAAGCCGATGGTCTTTGCGTGAATGAGAGGGCTCGTCATGCCGTAGACGATCTGGCCGACCGCCAGGCTCTGCAGGAACTCGTCCGGACCGTTGAACTCTGGCATCACCACGTGAGTGGTTCCGATCTCGCCGGGCGTGTGTGCGTCGCTTCCGGCGCCCATGAGCAGTCCATGCCGCATAGCGAAATGCCGCGCCTTTCCCACCGCGAGTGGATTAAAGCTGCGCGCGTTGCACACCTCGAGGACGTCGACCATGGATACCACCTCACGCAGGACCGCCGGTTTGAGCCGCGTGCGCCGCACGGGATCCATGGAATGTGGAACGTAGACCACGCCGCCCTGCTCACGAATAGCCTCGATCGTTCGACCAGCCGACAAGCCGCGAGGAATCTCTTCCTTGAGAAACAGCCCGATGATCTCACCGTCGCGCGTCTTGATCTCCTCGCCCACGATGATAATGAAAGGCGCCTGCCGCTGCACCTCGAAGGCACCTTGGACCTTGTTATGGTCCGTGACGGCCAGGCAGTTGATGCCGCGCTGAACACAACTGGCGATTAACTGCTCCGGCGTAGTGACAGAATCAGGCGAGCGTCGGGTATGACAATGGAAGTCCGCTTTAAGAGTCAAAGGATTCCTCTTCGCTCAGAGACGTTTGAAGAGTGGTCACCTTCAGCTCGGCCCGCTCCAGATGTTGGCCACAGAGATGAGCCAGGCGGATGCCATGCTCGAAGGTCGTGATCGACGCCTCCAAGCTCAGCCCACCTTCCTCCAGAGCCTGGATCGTCTTCTCCAGCTCAGCAAAGGCCGCCTCGAACGAAAGATCCAGCGTGTCCGCCATGCACTCCCCCTTCTTACAGCCTGTTTCTCGGACAAGACCGCCGCGGTTTCCGAAACCGCAGCGGTCTTGTCCGACAGGATGCCGCACTTGTGGAACGACGCAGTTAGTGGTGCATCCACCAAGTCCCTTGCGCGTTCGTAGTGGCGGACCGCCGTGTCCGCCAGGGGTGGGGTAGGGCACGCCCCCCCGCCCTGCCCCTGGCGGACAAAGCCGTCCGCCACTACGGATGTCGATTAGACTTGGCGGATGAACCAGTTAGTCGCCGCGGCGACTTGCCCTGAAGCCCTGGACGGCACTTCCGTCTCACGCCGCTCGACGACATCAGCCAGGAAGTAGCCATCCCGAAGTCTGACACGAACCGCGTCAGACTCCGCGATCTGCGCCACGCTGGTGAGCATTTCGCCGGTACTCGAACGATTCACCACGGCGTAGCCGCGCATCAAGGTCAGAAGTGGGCTCAGGGCATCCAGTTGTAGACAGGCTCCCCTCCAGCGCTCACACTGAACAGCCAGGTAGCTGTCCAGGACACGGCGGAGATCCCTCGTTAGATCGTCGATCTGCTGCTTCCGTGCCTCAACGTTCGGCCGGCCGCGACGCAGCCGGCTGCGGGAGAGATCCAACCGAGCCCAGCGCGCGCTGATGGCGTTTTGCATGGCAGCCGTCATGGTCCTTCGGTAGCCGCTCAGAGCAGTCAGCAACTCTGCCTGATCAGGGACGACCATCTCGGCCGCCGCGGACGGGGTCGGTGCACGCAGATCAGCCACCAGGTCCACGATGGTGACGTCAGTCTCATGACCCACCCCCGAGACCACGGGCACTCGGCTGGCGAAGACGGCTCGGGCCACCCGCTCGTCGTTGAAGGACCATAGCTCCTCGAGGGACCCACCACCCCGAGCGATCACGATGACATCGATATCAGCCAGAGCATTCAGAGCCTGCAGCGCGGCCACGATGCGAGGCGGGGCATCGTCCCCTTGAACAGCGGTCGGAGCCAGCACAAGCTCCACCAGAGGGTAACGTCGCGCCAAGACGTTGATTATGTCATGTAGAGCAGCGCCGGTCGGAGATGTCACCACGCCTACGCGGGCGGGAAAACGGGGCAAGGGTCGTTTGCGCGCCGGGTCGAAGAGCCCTTCCTCCTCCAGGCGAGCCCGCAACTGTTCGAACTGGAGCTGCAGCAGACCGATCCCGGCTGGCTGCACTTGGTCCACGTACAGTTGGAGACCGCCGCCGGCTTCGTAGAACGAGACGCGTCCGTGGGCAACAACGGCATCGCCGTTAGCGAAGTCAACCCGCGAGAAACCGCGTCTAAAAAAGACGCAGCGTATCTGCGTATTCGCGTCTTTCAGCGTGAAGTACAGATGGCCGGATTGGGGACGCGCCAGGTTGGAGACCTCCCCGGACACCCACACGTCGCTCAGCACGTCGTCATAGTCGAGCAGTCCGCGCAGATAGCGCGCCACCTGAGCGACCGTGAAAATGGGCTGGCTAGGCATGGTCCGGTCTGATAGCTACCAGCGGATCACCAAAGCCCACGGCCTGTCCATCCTCGGCCAGAATCTGCTCTACTCCGCCCGCGCGCTCGGAAAGCACCTCAACCGGCGCGGTCAAGGACTCTATCGTGGCGACCTGCTGCCCGGCACAAACGGGCTGTCCTTTCTCCACCAGAGCCGGCGCCCCGGCCGCGGAGCCTCGCCAGAACCGCCCCACCGTGGGAGCGGTGATGATGACAAGCTCCAACTCTCCCGCCGGCTTGCCGTTCTCGTGCGACTGCTCTGCCGCGGGGGCAGTTGCGCCGCCGCCCTCAGGGCGCTCGGCCTTGTGCAAAGTGAGCCTCGTGCCACCCCAGGCAGCCTCCAACTCCACCATGGAGCTCCTTTCGAACAGCCGCATGAGTTCCCTGATTTCGCCCAGCGATGTGTCATCGGAAGTTCCGTTCTGCGCCATGACCCCTCTTTTTGGCTGAGACGTGGTTATAGTGCGAGGAGGAAGCCTCCTGGGAGCGCGGGTATCCTGCCCGCGCTCCCAGAAGACGCCCCGGCTAGTGTTCGACCACACTGGTTTTGTCATTCTGAGGCGCGCACGCCGAAGAATCCGCGCCCCTCGCCCCCGTGAGGTACGGATTCTTCGCGCTGCGGCGCTCAGAATGACAGATAGCGTCTTCTCTGTGGTCGAACACTAGTGATCACATCTCACTTAGCTGATGACGCGCTCGATGTACTGTCCTGTGCGTGTGTCCACTCGGATAACGTCGCCCGTGTTGACGAAGAGGGGCACGTTGACTGTGAGGCCCGTCTCCAATTGCGCGGGTTTATTCCCGCCGGTGGCCGTATCACCCTTGAAGCCGGGATCCGTCTGAACCACCTTGAGATCCACAGTGATAGGCAGATCGACGCCGATCGGCTCCTCGCCGTACTTAAGCAGTTGAACGACCATCTCGTCCTTCAGGTAGCTGACCGCATCACCTAAAACGTCTTTGCCCAGGGCCGTCTGCTCGAAGTTCTCTGTATCCATGAAATGATAGAGATCACCGTCGGTATATAGGTACTGTGCCGGCCGTTGCTCCAGGCGAGCACGCGTGAACTTGTCTCCTGCCTGGAACGTCCGCTCGATGATGTGGCCGGCTCTGATGTCCTTCAAGCGCAGACGGACCTGGGCGCTGCCTCGCCCCATCTTGATATGTTGATAATCGAGCACCTGGTACAACTTGCCGTCTAGCTCTATTGTTACGCCCTTCTTCAGTTCGCCTGTTGTGATCATAGAAGAATCGTTCGTCCTCCACTCTGGTGCGCTTAATGCGGGGCGACTGGGCCTAGATTCGGGTCCACGCCCCAGACCCTATCAAATAACGCGTGGGACCATCCTCATGGTTAATGCTGTGTTACTCGTGATCTCATAGACAAGAAACCTGCAGATCGGTCGGATCGGACCGATCGGTCGGATCCGGCGGAACAGCACCAGTCATCCAGCGTGCTACTTTGGCAGCGGCACAACAGGATCCTTGGTTCCTAGACTGAGCAGCCGCGATCCGCCGGTCTCCAGCACCGCCAGATCCTCTATCCTAACACCGCCCCAGCCGGGCAGGTAGATGCCCGGCTCGATCGTGAACACCATGCCTTCACTCAGCACATCGCGTGAGTCAACACGCAGACGCGGGGCCTCGTGAATCTCCAGCCCAACGCCATGGCCTAGCCCGTGTCCGAAGGACTCGCCGTAGCCCGCCTCGACGATCACTCGCCGGGCCAAGTCATCTGCAGCTTGCCCCATCATCCCGGCCCGAATCTGCCGGGCCGCGGCCTCGTTCGCCTGGAGCGTCACCGCATAGACCTTCCGAAATGTCTCGTCGGGCTCGCCCAGGCAGATAGTGCGCGTGAAATCGCTGCAATAGCCCTGCCAACGAGCACCCATGTCGACGACGATGGGCTCTCCCGGCGCCAGAGCCCGCCCTCCGGGCTGAGCGTGCGGCAAAGCCGCGTTCGGTCCAGAGGCAACAATTGTATCAAAAGCTAGCCCGTCTGCGCCAGCCTCCCGCATGAACTTCTCTATCTCCCAGCAGAGCTGCCGCTCGGTCATACCGGGCGAGACAATGCGCCGCACATGCTCAAAGCAGAGGTCCGTTACCTCGGCGGCTTTTTGTATCAGGCTCAGCTCTCCGGGTTCCTTGACTATTCGTAGCTCTTCCACCAACCCACTGGTGGGCACAAACTCGAGCCCGCCGTCTCGAGACGCTTTCGACAACTGCTGGTACTGCAGAAACGTCAGGTGCGCGCTCTCGAACCCCACTTGCTTCACGCCAACCGTGGCCGCCAGATCCGCGAGATGCTCGGTCAGATCTCCCCGCAGACGGAACAGTTGAAAATCAGGAGCCTGCTGTGCCACCTGCTCCAGATAGCGGAAATCGACGGCCAGCAATTGCGCTTGCTTGGAGATAAGAATAAAACCCTCGCCACCGGAGAAGCCACTCAGATAGCGGAGGTTCTCGGGCTTGCTCACCAGCAGTGCTTCCAGCGGGATCTGGCTGAGTCGCACCCGCAGGCTTTCGATGCGCTCCTTCATAGCAGACCTTTCTAATTATGGGTTTGGCCGGTCTCCGCCACCAGTTGCGCCACCAACTCCAGGGCGCACAGATAACTACGCCAGCCGAACCCGCTGATCTGCCCGGTTACAACCGGCGCCACCACGGAGCGGTGCCGAAACTCCTCGCGGGTGTAGATGTTGGAGAGGTGCACCTCCACGATCGGCAGATGAATAGATTCGAGCGCATCACGCAGGGAAAGGCCGTAATGGGTCAGGGCTCCCGGGTTGATGATAATGCCCCGGGCGGTCGGTGCCTCCAGCTCGAGGTAATCGATCAAGGCGCCCTCGGCGTTCGATTGGAAAGACTGCACCTGCAGTCCCAGCTCGGCTCCTCGGCTCTGAAGCAGAGCATCGATCTCGGCCAGGGTACGGACGCCGTAGTGCGCGGGATCGCGCACCCCAAGGCGCCCAAGGTTCGGACCATGCAGCACCAGAATTTTCACTCCGACTCCTCTTTCTCCACGCGATGGGCGCGCGGATGGGTCCGGTCATAGATCTTGCGGGCCTGGGCCTGCGTCACATGAGTGTAGACCTGAGTCGTGGCAAGGTTCACGTGGCCCAACAGCTCCTGCACGCTGCGCAGGTCTGCGCCCCCGTCCAGCAGATGCGTGGCGAAGGTATGGCGCAAGACGTGCGGATGCACCGGCCGCGCTATCCCAGCCTTTTCAGCCGACGCGGCCACCATGGTTTGGACGCTCCGCTGGGTCAGGCGGCCACCATTCTTGTTTAGAAACAGCGCGGTTGAAGACCGTTTCCCGAGCAGTTTGGGGCGTCCTTCCGCCAGGTAAGACTCCACCGCCGCCAGGGCCGGCTCGCCCATGATCACGATGCGCTCTTTGGTGCCCTTGCCCCAGACCCGGATCTCCCGTCTCCCCCGATCGAGGTGCGAGACGTCCACCGTAACTATCTCGCTCACGCGCAGACCGCAGGCATACAGTAGCTCGAGGATCGCACGATCCCTGAGGGACTGGGGCGAGACAGGATCGATGCTCTGGATCAGATCGGCCACCTCGGTCTGGCTAAGAAACTCCGGCAGCCGCTTCTCCACCTTGGGCGAGGACACACCGACCAGCGGATTCGCCGCGATCAGTCCCTCTCGAACGAGAAACCGATAGAACGATCGCACCTCTGTCAGCCGTCGCGCGATGCTGCCGCGGGCATAACCGTGGTCCTTCAGCCGCGTCAGGTACTTGCGCAGAATGGCGCGATCGACGTCGGCCAGGGACGAAAGCTCCTGAGACTCCAGAAACGCGATAAAATCCCGCACCTCTTCGCCATAGTTGCGAAGGGTGTGCGCGGAGCTGTTGCGCTCCGCGCGCAGGTACAGAATGTAGCGTTCCAGGAGCTCGTACATCTATGCGCTGAGCTCCACCCGCGGCGCATCGCTCAAAGGCACAACCATCCCACAGTCCGAACACTTAGCCTCGCGGCGTCCGCGGGCCGTCATCAAGCCGCCACATTGCTGGCAGCGCTGGGCCACAGGCTTGTCCCACGAGGTAAAATCACATTGCGGGTACTGGGAGCAACCGTAGAACATGCGCCGCCCCTTGGTCTTGCGCTGAACGATGTCGGCGCCGCACTTCGGACAAGACACCCCGATCTTGGTCAAGAATGGCTTGGACTTGCGGCACTCGGGAAACCCGCTGCAGGCGACGAACTTGCCATAGCGCCCGTACTTGATCACCATAGGTCGACCGCATAGCTCGCAGTTCTCGCCGGCCGGCTCATCCGCGATCTTTCGCTCGGGCATCAGAGCAGCGGCCCGCTCGACGGCCACAGAGAACGGATTGTAGAACTCCCTCAGCACGGGCACCCAGCTAGCTTTGCCACCCGCGATCTCGTCCAGCTCAGATTCCATGCGCGCCGTGAAGCCGGTATTGATAATGTCCGGAAAATGCTCGGCCAGCAGATCGGTGACAACGCAGCCCAGCTCCGTCGGTCTCAGGTGACGCTCGACCTTCTCCACATAGCCGCGCTCCAAGACCGTAGAAATAGTCGGCGCATAGGTGCTAGGGCGTCCGATGCCCTGCTCTTCGAGGGCCTTCACCAGACTTGCCTCCGTGTACCGTGGGGGCGGCGCTGTGAAATGCTGCTCCGGTAGCAGCTTGAGCAGATCCACAACCTCGCCCTTCGTCAGCAAAGGCAGCGCGATGTGACGCTCGTCCTCGGCATCCCCTTCGTCACGCCCCTCGCTGTACAGAGCCAGGAATCCCTCGAACTTCACGGCAGAGCCAGAAGCCCTCAGCAGAAAAGCCTGACCCGAGGCGGCATCATCCGCCCGAACGTCAACCGTCATGGTGTCGATCCGGGCCGCCTCCATCTGGCTGGCCACGAAGCGCTTCCAGATGAGCTCGTACAGCTTGAGCTGCTCGGGCGTCAGACGTCCTGCCAGGGCGGCGGGCTCACGATGGACCGAGGTAGGGCGAATGGCCTCGTGCGCCTCCTGGGCGCCCTTGCTCTTGCGCGTGAAAAAGCGCGGCGAGCCGGGGACGAAGTCGGACCCAAACCTTTCACGGATATAGCTGCGGGCCTCGCTCTGAGCCGAGGCCGCGACGTGAGTGGAATCGGTCCGCATATAGGTGATCAATCCGACGCTCCCGCCAGTGCCAACACTCAGTCCTTCGTACAACTGCTGAGCAACGGCCATGGTGCGCTTGGCCGTAAAGCGCAGCTTGCGATAGGCTTCCTGCTGCAGCGTGCTCGTGGTGAAGGGAGCCGACGGTTGTCGCAAGGTCTCCTTCTGGCGCACGTCGGCTATGCTGTAGCCGGCATTCTGGAGGGCCGCTTCGAGCTTCCTGGCGACCGCCTCGTTGGGAATCTCGAGCTTCTCCTTCTCCCCAGAGCGCCCGACCAGCGCGGCCGTGAAGACATCGCGCTTGGTGGACTTCTTGCCAGGGAGTGGCTGCTTTGACAGGTTTGCCTTTATGCTCCAATACTCCTGGGGCACAAACGCCTCGATCTCTCTCTCACGCTCGACGATCATTCGAACGGCCACAGACTGCACACGCCCCGCCGAGAGGCGTCCTCTGACCTTGCGCCACAGCAGCGGGCTGATCATGTAGCCTACCAGCCGATCAAGAATACGTCGTGTCTGCTGGGCGTTGACCAATTCAGCGTTGATCTGTCGTGGCTCGGCAAAAGCCGCCTTGATGGCCTCCGGTGTGATCTCGTGGAAAACGACCCGTTGCACTTTCAGACCGTCCGCGTTGATGGCCTGAACGAGATGCCACGCGATGGCCTCCCCTTCCCGGTCAGGGTCGGTGGCGAGGTAGAGCGAGGAGGCATCCTTCGCCGCGGCCTTCAAATCCTTGATGACGGCTTTCTTCTCCCGCGGCACCAGATACTTCGGATTGAAGTCGTGCTCCACATCAACGCCCAGTTGGCTCTTCGGCAGGTCGCGTACATGTCCGACCGAGGCCTTGATAGTATAGTTGCTGCCCAGAATGCGCCCAATCGTGCGGGCTTTAGCGGGCGATTCTACGATTACCAGTTTCTTCGCCATCGTTCCTCACCTGACTGCACTTTCGAACGGGACTACCGGGCCAAAACGTAGCTCGTTCCACCGACTTGCCGCACCATACCCTTCAACTCCATCATCGTGAGGGTGGCGCTGACACGGGCTATAGGAAGCCCCGTGGCCCTTCTGACCTCGTCTATGTGCGTGGGCTCCCCGGATAGGTGCTTCAGCAGTGCTGCCTCCACCTCGTCCGCGGGCAGTAGCTCCTTCATCTCCATCTGCTGACCAACCATCTGCAGATTGAGCTCGGACAACACGTCTTGATAGCTCGTTACGAGCTTGGCTCCCTCTTGGATCAGCTTGTTCGCACCACGAGACATGGGCGCGAAGATGCTGCCGGGAACCGCGAAAACCTCCCGGTTCTGCTCCAGCGCAAAGCGTACGGTCCAGTTCGCCCCACTGGCTTCGCCAGCCTCCACCACCACAACCCCGAGGCTCAACCCGCTGATGATCCGATTGCGGGGCGGAAAGTTGCCGGCGTCCGGCTTGGTTCCCAGCGGGTATTCGCTGACCAGAGCACCCTGGCGCATAAGCGTCTCGGCCAGTTTCCCGTTCTCGGCCGGATAGATCACGTCCACGCCAGAGCCCAGCACCGCGATGGTGCGTCCTCCCGCCTGAACGGCGGACCGATGGGCGGCCGAGTCGATACCACGCGCCAGACCGCTCACCACAGTCACCTTCTGGCGGGCCAGATCAGCGGCGAGTCTTTCCGCTACCTCTCGGCCGTACGGAGTTGCGCGCCGCGTGCCGACGATAGAAACGCACCACTCGTCCTCGGCTTTCAACTGCCCCCTCACGTAGAGGACGGGTGGCGCGTCATAGATCTCCTTGAGTCGCGCCGGATAACTCTCGTCTCCGAGCGTCAGAACCTGGACGCCAAGCCGGAGCACTTTCTCCAGCTCCTGGACCGGGCGCACCCGCCGACGCGCATCGAGCACCATGTCGACTGTGCGTTGGTCGAGCCCGGCTTCGAGCAAAGCCGGTCCGCTCGCGAACCAGGCCTCCTCCAGATCTCCAAACCTGTCCAGCAGGCGCCTCAGCTTGGCCGGTCCAACGCCCGGGATGAGATTGAACCCCACCCAGTATTGTAGCCTGTCACTTTCCAATCGGCTCCTCCGGCGCACAAGCGCATCTGGCCGGGTGCTTTTCGACATTGTAGCATAACCCCAAAAGTTGCAACAACGCGTCGAGCCCCCAATAGCTCTACGCTCGGCTGCTATCCTTGACGAACCACCGGACCGGCATTACAATGGTTTTCGCGGTATATACTAATGTTCCTGTGGTTACTCGCTGGTGTCCGCCGAACCGGCTTCCTCCCACGCGCGACGCCGCCGCGGGGATAAGCGGTCACCCAGCCAAGTACAGGGAGGTACAGCTTGAGACACATCACAACACGGGGGGGACACATCATTTCCGATCCTCCCATCGCCCGGTGGCTATTCAGCAACACTGAGGTCTCCTGGATCTGGCTGATCCTGAGGGTCTATCTGGGTTGGCAATGGATCGACGCCAGCCTGCACAAGCTTTCCGATCCACGCTGGATGGAGAACGGCACGGCCCTGCAGGGATTCTGGATAAGGGCCGCTGGACTGGCGGAAGGCAGCAAGCCTTTGATCGTATTCGACTGGTATCGAGCCTTCATCCAGTTCCTGGTGGAAGGCGGCCATTACGTCTGGTTCGCCAAACTGGTTGCCGTGGGTGAGTTCGCCATCGGCATCGCCCTGGTTCTCGGCGCCTTCGTCGGATTCGCCGCTCTCTTCGGCGCCCTGATGAACTGGAACTTCATGATGGCCGGCACGGCGAGCACGAATCCTCTGCTGTTTGTCATCGCTATCCTGCTCCTCATGGCCTGGAAGACCGCCGGCTACTGGGGCGCCGACCGCTTCCTGCTGCGTGTTCTTGGCACGCCGTGGTCCAACGCGTCAAAAGAGGAGCCCGCGAGAGCAGCCGCGCCTGCGCCGCAGGTCCAACCAGCCCGCTAAAGCCGCAATCGTCTCCAACCCGTGGGGTCGGCCGCCGTCTGGCCGGTGTCGTCGGTCGGCCCCGCTCTTAGCCTCCGCCTCCAGTTAGAACGTCACCAACGAGCGTAGCTGAACGACGAGACTAGACGCCCTTCCGCATCGACCAGCGATCCAGTGTCCCCTCTCTCTCCCCAGACTTTCTCATATGTGTTGAGGTTCCAATAGAGGTCCCCGCTTGAGTCAACACCACCATAAGTGTGAACACGAACGATGGCGGACGGGCCCAGACGAAATCCGGACGGAAAACTGAACCACTCCGCCTTTCCCCCTCGGCTTATCACCCGCCAATTGGTAAGATCTACTTCCGCGCCATCGTTGTTGATGACGTAGACCACTTCTCGGTCCGCATCGATGGTCATGATGCGCACATTCGGGAGTAGAAGTCCTCTGGAAGCAGCCCTCGCAACCCCCATATCCACGTTGCGGGATCGCGCGCCAGCTTTGGCCGGCATGACCGAGGCCGTCAGGATGAGAACAACCACGAGACTGATCGCACCGACGAGTGCCGCCCGAACCAGCCAGCACTCCAGAGCTGAGGATGGCCGTCGACTGTCCACTGTCTCGCCTCTCTTCCTAACCGTAGTTTGTCATTCTGACTCGCCGAAGGCGAGGAAGAATCCGCGCCCTTACGACTCTTGTGCGGCAAGGGGTACGGATTCTTCGGCGTGCGCGCCTCAGAATGACAAAGTACCACTAATAAACCAATAAATGGGTTCGCTCTGAGTTTCAGCCATAGCCTATGGCTCACTGTGCCATCGGCTACGGTTCATCTATCATGTGGCCCATTTACTATGTGGCCCATTCTACCATTGTTTGAGCCAAGAGCGCACGAGACCACGGTATAGTACTAATGGTCGATCCAGTTGCGCCCCTGACAACGGCTGAGCTATAATCGGCGGGCCATGGCGCATTCGCAGCAGCGACCGTTAGTGGAATGGAGCGGGAGATGACACTGGCAGGCAAAAATGTCGTACTGGGCGTGACGGGCAGTATCGCGGCCTTCAAGGCCGTAGCGCTGGCCAGCGAGCTGGTTAGGGCGAGGACCCTGGTAGACGTGATCATGACCGCCTCGGCTCGTCAGTTCGTCGCGCCGCTGTCGTTCCAGGCCGTGACACATCGATCGATCTTCGGCGATGTCTTTGCCGCCAACTCCGAGTTGAACATTGAGCACGTGGAGTTGGCCGAGCGCGCCGATATTGTGGTGATCGCCCCGGCCACCGCCAATACCATCGCTAAGTTGGCGGCAGGCATGGCGGACGACGTACTGGGATGCACCGTCCTGGCCACAGACGCGCCCATCCTTCTGGCGCCCGCAATGGATGCCCACATGTTCGACAACCCGGCCACGCAGGAGAACGTCGCACGCTTGCGAGCACGAGGCTGGGAGGTCGTAGGACCAGCAGCCGGACGGCTCGCCTCGGGTTTGGTCGGTGTGGGACGTCTGGTGGAGGTCGAGGAGCTCATGGGAGCTATCCGCGCCCTGCTGGGGCGCTCTGGCGACCTGGCCGGACGATCCGTCGTGGTCACGGCCGGAGGTACTCAGGAACCCATCGATCCGGTGCGCTACATCTCGAATCGCTCTTCCGGCAAGATGGGTTACGCCGTCGCCGAGGCGGCCCGCGATCGAGGAGCGCAGGTAACGCTGATCTCGACCCCCACAGCGCTGCCAGCGCCATTCGGTGTGCAGGTTGTGTACGTGAACACGGCAGAGCAAATGCTCGCGGCAGTGCGTGATGCCGTCCAGGAGGCGGATGCCCTGATCATGGCGGCTGCCGTGGCGGATTATCGACCGGCGCGCCCGTCAGCCGAGAAGATAAAGAAGGCCGATGCCGACGTGTGGCAACTCGAGCTGGTCAAAAACCCTGACATCCTCGCGCAGGTGCGCGGCGACTTCGTACGCGTGGGCTTCGCGGCGGAGAGCCAGCACTTGCTGGAGAACGCCCTGGCGAAGCTGCACGCCAAGCAACTGGACCTGATCGTAGCCAACGACATCAGCACGCCTGGGAGCGGCTTTGCGGTCGACGATAACCAGGCCGTCCTGCTCGACGCGCAGGGTGAGAGGCTGGCTCTTCCTCTGATGGCCAAGCGGGAACTAGCGGACCAAATTCTGAACAAAGTGATCAAACTACTTGGCCAGCGACGCGCGAAGTGATATAATGCGTCAGCAGATCGTAGCAAACAAGTCTTCTGTTGGACCGGAATCCGGCGCCCGCGCTGGGAATGGCCGCGCCGACAAGGTAGACGGAGTAGCTGTTAGACGAGACGCTTCAGAGCTTATCACCGCTTGGATCAGGCAAGACCGAGACGGAGAAAAGCATTCAGCATTGTTCTCTGCTCGAAGCCCTTTGGGCGTTGCCTGAAAGGGCTTTTTCTATTTAGCGGGAGGCAGCGATGCCCTCAGTCGGTTTCATAGGTGCCGGCACCGTGGGAACGGCTCTGGCCGTATCGTTGAGCGGCCGCGGCTATCAACTGGCAGCCGTGGCCAGCAAGACGCACGCGTCGGCGGCCGCTCTCGCGGCGCGCATTCAGCCACCACCGCCCGTGTGCGATGCCCAGGGCGCGGTGGATCGCTGTGAGTTGGTCTTCCTCACGACACCCGACGACCTGATCGGGCCGGTGGCCAATTCGTTGGCCTGGCATGCTGGTCAGGCGGTCGTTCATTGCAGCGGCGCCGCCTCTACCGACGTATTGGAGGCGGCGCGCGCTGCAGGCGCGGCAGTGGGTGCTTTCCACCCCTTACAGACATTCGCGAGCGTGAACGAAGCGATCGAGAACTTGCCGGGTTCAGCCTTCGCCATCGAGGCCGACGGTCCCCTACTGACCATACTGGAGCAGATGGCGCGCGATCTCTCCGGGACCCCGATTCGCCTGGGCCCCGGCGACAAGACCATCTACCACACCGCCGCAGTGCTCGTCTCCAACTACACCGTAGCCTTGATGGCGGCCGCCACTGAGCTATGGGGACAGTTTGGCGTGACAACACCCGACGCTACTCAGTCCCTGTTGCCTCTACTGCAAGGAACCATTAACAACATCAGAAAGATAGGTTTACCAGGCTGCCTGACCGGTCCGATCGCGCGAGGCGACCTGGGAACGGTCGAGAAGCATCTGGAAGCGCTCGAAGCACGAGCGCCCGAGTTGCTGGGGATCTACTGCGAGCTGGGGCTGCGTGCCGTGCCCGTTGCCCTGGCCAAAGGCAAAATCGATACCAACCAAGCCCGCGCGCTCGAAAAGGCGCTCGCGGACCATCTTCATACCAGTTCGCAGGTCAGCACTAGGGGACTGAATAGAACCGAGGCGAACTAATTGGCAAGGGGGAATCGATCGTGCGCAATATCCTGAGTGGCAAGATTCACCGAGCCCGCGTGACCGAAGCCAATCCGGACTACGAGGGCAGCATCAGCATCGATCCGATCCTGATGGAAGCCTCCGATATCCTGCCCTACGAGCAGGTTCACGTTCTGGATGTGGACAACGGCGCGCGACTCCAGACCTATGCCATACCCGGGACACCCCACTCGGGCGAAATTTGCCTCAACGGCGCTGCGGCCAAGCTTATCGGCAAGGGTGACATCGTCATCATCCTGGCCTACCGCGGATTGAGCGACGCCGAGGCGCGCGTGTACAAGCCTCGGATGGTGTACGTCGACGAGCAGAATCGGATCGTCAGAACCTCCTACGACGGCACTATGGCTTACAGTCGCCTATCCTAACCTAACACCACTCTTCCACGGATCTCGCGCGCTTCGCAAGAAGCCACTCGACGGGGAGAAGCGCTACTACTTTTCCCAAAGAGGTCCGATCTACCAGGTTTGACTGGCATGGCATCGAGAGGAGGACAACCACGATGCGGTTCACAATAGCCCAGATCAAGGAGAAGAAGCAGAAAGGCGAGAAGATCGCCATGCTCACGGCCTACGACTACGGAACGGCGCGCATACTCGACGAGTTGGGCGTGCCACTGGTCTTAGTGGGTGATTCGCTCGGCAATGTCGTGCTCGGCTACGAGTCGACCATCCCCGTCACCATGAACGACATGATCCATCACACCAAGGCCGTGGTCCGCGGCACGAGCACATCTCTCGTCATCGGCGACATGCCATTCATGACCTACCACACCAGCATCTCGGATGCCATGCGCAATGCGGCCCGCTTCATTCAGGAGGCTGGAGCCCAGGCCGTGAAGCTTGAGGGCGGCGAGCGCATGGCGGAAACCGTGCGGGCCATCGTGGACGTGGGTATTCCTGTCATGGGGCACATCGGTCTCACACCCCAATCTATCAATCAACTGGGCGGCTATAAGGTGCAGGGCAAATCCTCGACAGCCGCCGCGCAACTCCTGAACGACGCGCAGGCACTCGACGAGGCCGGTGCCTTTGCCATCGTGCTCGAGTTGGTCCCCGCTCCGTTGGCAAGGCTGATCACCGAGAAGGTCAGCGTGCCGACCATCGGCATCGGGGCCGGACCCCACTGTGACGGGCAGGTTCAAGTGATCCATGACATGCTGGGTCTGTACA
Organism: Chloroflexota bacterium; assembly: GCA_004297765.1. Lineage (GTDB taxonomy): Bacteria > Chloroflexota > Dehalococcoidia > FW602-bin16 > FW602-bin16 > FW602-bin16. The sequence continues at coordinate 109,295 of SCTZ01000073.1, forward strand.
GCGACTTCGTGCCCAAGCACGCCAAGCAGTACGCCCGACTGCGCGAGACAATTCGATCTGCGGTGGCTGACTACGTGAACGAAGTGACCACCGGGGCGTTCCCCACGGAGAAGCACAGTTCCACCATGGACGAGAGTATCATCGCGGAGTTGTCCGCCTCCAGCGGTCGCCGACACACCTCCTCACGTTCGCGAGCCAGATGAGAACCATCACCTCCACGCGGGCGATACAGCTCTGGCGGGACGCCGAGGCAGGCAGCGTGGGATTCGTGCCCACGATGGGATATCTGCACCAGGGACACCTCACCCTTGTGCGAAAGGCAGCCGCCGAGAACGATGCCGTGGTCGTGAGCATCTTCGTGAACCCGTTGCAGTTCGGGCCGAGCGAGGATTTTGGACGGTACCCGCGCGACCTGGAGAGCGATCAGGCGCTGCTGGCGGGAGAACACGCGCACGTCGTCGTGTTCAATCCTACTCCCGAGGAGATGTACCCGTCGGGTTTTTCCACCGCCGTGGAGGTCGAGGGAAGCATAACCCAGATTCTGGAGGGTGCCAAGCGTCCCGGGCATTTCCGCGGTGTGACCACGGTCGTGAATAAGCTGTTCAATCTAGTGCGCCCAACGCGGGCCTATTTCGGCGAGAAGGATGCACAGCAGCTAGCGGTGATCCGCAAGATGGTCTCCGACCTGGCCATGAACCTGACCATTGTGGGCGTTCCCACCGTCCGTGAGCCCGATGGGCTGGCCATGAGCAGCCGCAATGTCTATCTGAGTCCCACCGAGCGCCAGGCGGCGCTGGTGCTCTCTCGCGCGCTCGCGCATGCCAGGAGCCTCTGGCAAGACGGGGAGAGATCCGCGCCGCGGCTAGGGTCCGCGATGCTGGACCTGATCGCCCGGGAGCCGCTGGCAAAAGTCGATTACGTGAGCGTGGCCGACCCCACGACTCTGCAGGAGATCGAAGGGACCGCAGAGTCCGCGCTCGTCTCCATGGCAGTCTTCATCGGCCGAACCCGGCTCATCGACAACACGACTCTACGGTCTTAGGAGAAGCCAGTGCCCGACAACCCGATCCTCAAGAAGCTCCAGATCAAGAGCGGACAACGCGGCATCATTCTCAACGCGCCAGAAAGCTACCAATCGGTTCTAGTGCAGCTTCCCCAGGATGTGGACGTAGCCGAGGCGCTGGAAGGTCAATTCGACTTCATTCACTACTTCGTTACACAAAAAGCTGAGCTGGAGCGCCAGGCGCCAGAGCTCAAAGCGGCTATGAAGCCCAAGGGGATGCTGTGGGTTTCATACCCCAAGGGCAAGGCTCTGCCAACCGATTTGAACCGCGACATCATTCGCGCTACACTGGAGAGCAGCGGTCTGGGGTTGCGGGCGGTCTCTCTGGTGGCCATCGATGACGTCTGGTCAGCCCTGCGTTTGAAGATCGAATGAGGTCTCGGCACTAGACTACGACTTCTAGCCCAGCAGGACTCCCCATCGTCTTGCCCAGACCCCTAGTTTTGGGAAGAGGTTGCTCATGCAGTATCGTCGTTTCGGCAAGCTCGATTTCATGGTTTCGGCCCTCGGCTTTGGGTGCATGCGGCTCCCGACCCTCGGCGACCAAACCCGCATCGACGAGCCATTGGCCATTCAGATGATCCGCCACGGTATCGACAACGGCATCAACTACGTCGACACCGCCTACCCCTACCATGGCGGCAACAGCGAGCGAGTCCTGGGTCAAGCGCTGCTGGGCGGGTATCGGCAGAAGGTGAAGCTCGCGACCAAGCTGCCGGTGCCACAGGTGAAGCAATACGCCGACTTCGACCGTTTTCTGAATGAACAACTCGTCCGATTGCAGACCGACCATATCGACTTCTACCTGCTCCACGGCCTGAGCCGCCGAACCTGGGAGTTCGCTCGGGACCTGGGGGTGATCGGGTGGGCCGAGGGCGCGATGCGGGACGGGCGCATCGGGCATCTCGGATTCTCGTTCCACGATGACAACAGCGCCTTCAAGTACATCGTCGACGGCTATGACAACTGGGCCCTGTCTCAGGTCCAATACAACTACGTCGACCAGACCTATCAGGCAGGCACGGAGGGGGTGCACTACGCCGCGTCAAAAGGGCTGGCGGTGGTCGTGATGGAGCCACTGATGGGCGGCAACCTCGCCAGACCAGCCGATGAAGTCAAGGCGGTCTTCGATCGTGCGCAGCGCAAGCGAACGGCGGCCGACTGGGCCCTTCAGTGGGTCTGGAACCAGCCAGAAATCACGCTGGCCTTGAGCGGCATGTCCACCATGCGACACGTCGAGGAGAATCTGGCCAGCGCGGACCGCTCGGGGGGCAACACGCTGGCGGACGATGATCTCGAGTTCATCGAAGCAGCGCGCAAGGTCCACGCGGCGCTGGTTGTCGTGCACTGCACCGAATGCCGCTACTGTATGCCATGTCCAAATGGACTGGATATTCCGCTCAACTTCCAGTGGCTCAATCGTGCAGTCGGGCTCCGTCAGATGTTTCACTCCCGCTACGCGTACCGGAACGCCCACGCCGCCTCACAGTTGGCCAGCGCCTGCATTGCGTGTCGTGAATGCGAGGAGAAATGCCCCCAGCACATCCCCATCAGCGACTGGATGCCCATTGTCGACAACGTGCTGGGGAAAGGCGCCGATTACGACCCGAAGATGGCGCCGGTTGGCAATGGCGGCTCGATTTAGGAGCTGGGGGATGGGGGGGTTAGGAGTTGTCCTCCCAGCCCCAAACGCATCAAGAACGTTGTCCACCGCGAAGCGCGGACGGGTCAGCAGTGCGCGATGGGGCGCCACCACCGACAATTGCCGTGCCAATTCGGCGCACCGCGCGCCGCTGAAGCAGGCGCGCTGATTCAACAAAGCCCGCTGAACCGGGCTGACATCGGAAACCCCAGCCCGGTTCAGCGGGCTTTGTTATCTTAGCCCAGCGGCTTTAGCCCCGGGCGGCGCCTTGCTTTGCCACAAGTTACCGGGTCTTGGACGCCCATGCCTGCAGCGGTCCCCAGAAGGATTGAGTAGCCCAGCGCTCTCTTACGCGGGGGCATCGCGTAAGGGCGGACCGCCGTGTCCGCCCCAGGGGCGCGCGGGCGGACACGGCGGTCCGCCCCTACGTCAGGCCGATAGCTCAATCCCTTCACGCATTGCCGTAGAGCTACACCCGCACCAGGGAGGTGAACAGGCGTCCCTCCCTTTGGGACGAGACGCCCTCGGCCACCGCGCGCGAGATTTTGTCGCGGAAGACGGCCGTATCGAACTGTAGAGCGTGCTGCCGAATGCGCTGAGGATCGAAGGCACGCGGATCGAATCGACGGATGGCTTCCGTCAGGCCTTCCCGGTCCTGGCGCTCGAAGAACACCCCTGTCTCGCCTTCCACCACCGTCTCCAACGCCCCACCTCCAGCGAAGGCGATCACCGGGCGCCCCGCGGCCTGGGCCTCCACTGGAACGATGCCGAAATCCTCCTCCCCGGGGAAGATCAACGCCTGGCAAGAGGATATCAGCCGATTCAGCTCCTCCCGCGGCACGTGCCCGAGAAAGCGTACAGTGGGTCCGGCCTTGGCTTGCAGCGCCGCGCGATCACGCCCATCGCCGACCACTAGCAGAGACCGGCCCAACAATGAGCAGGCCTCCACCGCCAGGTCAACGCGCTTATAAGGGATCAGACGCGAGACCACCAGCAAGTAGTCTTCGACGGTATCCGAGATGCGCGCGGGCTGCACGTCGACGGGCGGATAGATCACCGTCGCACCGCGGCCGTAGTATTTGCTCACCCGCCTCGCCGTGGCCATTGAGTTCGCCACGTACTGATCAGGCCGCTGTGCCGCTTGCTGATCCCAGACGCGCAAGCAACTGATGACGGCCGGCAGCACCAGCCGAGAGAGCCGCCCCATCGATTCACGGGTGAGATATTGATCCAGTCCCCAGATATAGCGTGGCGGAGCGTGGCAGTAGCTCAGATGAAACGTCTCTGGTCGCGTGACGACCCCGTGGCAGAAACCACTGCTGTCGCTGATCACCACGTCGTACGAGGACAGGTCGTAGCTCTCCGCGGCCAGGGGATACACCGCAAGGTACATCTGATGGCGCGAAGTGACGAGAGGAAGCCGTTGCATGAAGGACGTCCGGATATCCCAACCGCGGTAGTCCTGCGGCATCCGATCCGGGGCATACATGGAGGCGAATATGGGAGCCTCCGGAAACAGTTCGTGCAGCACCTCCAGCACTCGCTCCGCGCCACCGTATTGATTCAGCCAATCGTGAACCAGTGCAACCCGCAAGGTCTCCCTCTCGCCGCGCATTTGTGCCGCGGCAGTATACCACACGGCTGGTCTGCGGACAATCGATCAGGGACCACCTCCCCATCCGGCATGGCAGTCCGCACATACAGACTGCCTGCGGACACACCAAACGGCCGCATGCGGCCAAGACGCAGCGTCGCGCTACGTTACCACACTTCACAACGGCCTCGTTCCGTGCTATACTAGCCCGAGCCTGCCAGCAGGCTTTTGAAGCCGAAACCCAAACGGCACCAATCGTGGCCGTGCATCCTCACAAACGGAGCGACGCTATGACCGCTGAGTTCACACCGCAGCAAGTGGCAGCCCTGGTATCGATTGCCGATCGCACCCTGCGACACTGGTCGACTCGGTTCTCCGACTACCTGTCGGAGGACGCGCGGAACTCCGCGACGGAGCACGGCAACAGCCACCGCAAGTACACGGCCCAAGACGTCGAGGTGCTTCAGAAGGTCAAAGCCCTCAGCGAGCAAAGGATGCGGCTATCGGAGATCGACGACATACTGGCGGGGCGCAAGACGCCTCCGGACGGCCCGGCTTCAGTGCCTGGCCGACCAGGCGGTCAATTCGGCAGAGCTTCGGCCGAGCAACAGGGGGCAGAGCCCGAAGTGGTGCGGGCCATGTCGAGTGCAATCGAGGAGAATCGCCGCATTCTGACCGAATTTCAGGAGCAGTTCGCTCGAACCATCTCCAAACTGACCGAGCGATTGGATGCGCTCGAAGTGCGCCTCACCGCGGTGGAGGAACGGACGGAGGAGCGATTAACCTACCTGGAGAAGCGGACCGATGAGAGGTTGGCATCCCTCGACCGGCGGCTCATCGAGCGGATCTACAGTATCGAAGAGGAGCTGCGTAACCGCGACGGGGGCGAGGTGCAGTTGGCGGAGTCCCCAACTCTGGATGGCGAGGCACAGATCACGCGGGGAGGATGGCTTGGTCTGCTGAAGAAGCGTATGCCGGTCAGGGGCCGGCCCAGCCCGCTGTCTCGCAACCTCATCCGGCTGATGGCCTCTCGACGCTGGGGACGCAACGACCTGGCGTTGTATTCGCATGTGCGCGTCGAGACGATCACTCGCATCCTATCCGGGGAGCTAACGGAGCCCAAGCCCCAGACCCTGGAGGCACTGGCTCAAGCCCTGGGCACAAGCCCAGAAGTCCTCGTCGACGGACACTTCGATGAAACGGCCACGGGACGAGCTCGTTAGCTGATCCGCCCGGCCGCAACGCATGATCTCTGCTTCGCACCCGGACGCCAAGAAAGCGCGTGACATGGGCTATTGGGCTCGGAGCCTCGTTCCGTCATTCCCGCGAAATGCGTCGTTCCGTAAGTCAGTATCACGTTGCGGAGACGGCGCAGTCGGACCTCCGCCGTAGACAGCCGCGGTTTCCGAAACCGAAGCGGTCTTTTCCGACAGGATGCCGGACTCGAAACGAAGCACTAAGCACGCGCGGTGGTGCTCTTCACGAGCGATTTGCGCACCGTGGTCAGCAGGTCGTCCAGATCAAACGGCTTCAAGAGCCATCCGTCTGCCCCGGCCTCTCGTGACGCGCTGCGAACGCGATCGTTCGCCGAGATCACTATCACTGGGACCAAGGACGTCTCTACCCTCTTCTTGAAGATTCGGCATAGCTCGATACCATCGGTTTCTGGCATCATCCAATCGAGCACGATCACGTCCGGAACGCGATGATAAGCTAGCTCCAAGGCCTGCTCCGCGCTGGTGGCCTTGCTGATTTGATAGCCCTCCAATGTCAGCATGGCCGCCAGCAGTTCCACGATGCAGGGATCATCGTCGACCACCAAGACGTTCTTCTCTGTGTCCACCGCACCTTCCTCCTGCCGCGCTGAGACCCACTGGCACCCAGCCGCGGTGTGACGGCCAATCCCATCGGCATAGCCTAGGTCGACTTCCAGCATCCTCACTACCCGCACCGGAGATTGGAGAGCTTGAGGGCATTGGTGATCTTCCGAAACAGATCGGCCAACTCGTCTTCCGGCATGCGCGCGGTCTCGGGCGTGATGGCCAGGACCAGCGGAAAGCCGTCCGGGGCCGCCATCCGCGTGGGAACCACCAAGTCGGGCTGCACGGACGGCATGACGACTGGCTCTCCCGCGCCTCGAGCAATCCCACGCTGTCGCGCGGCCGCGGTCCGGCTCTTGCGTGAGCCAACGCGGGGCAGATGTCCCGCCAGCTCGATGCCAGCCATCCGACACAGCTCCACGAAAAAGCGCGTCGCCTTGGTGGCCATCTCCGAGCCCATCCCATGCTCAGTCACGAAGTAGTTGTACACCGCGTCCTTTGTGGCGTCTTCCGGATCCAACCGACCGAAGAGATCGCTATAGGCTTCGCGCACGATCCTCTGAAGGTTGAACTGGTGGGCCGGACCACGGGTCTTCAGCAGACGGCTCTTCTCGGCCGGTCTGCCATCCTCATCGATCAAATGAAGAAAGCGCAGAGCACCAACCACCTTGTACTCGTTCCCTGGAGCCACGCGATTCGCCCGCAGGAACTCCTCATCCACCTTGGTGGGAGTCGTCCTGCGCAACAGGTTGAGCCCTTCGATCATTCCTTTCGCCGGTCCGTACGGAGCAGTCCGCCTCTTGCCTTCCGATAGCACAGCTTGCATGACGGCGCCACCTCCCAGTTCTCACGCGAACTACCTTCTATATGCCAGTCCCACTTGCTCAGTATAAGCGGACAGCTGCGAACTGTCAAGCCCCTAGCACTTCACGTGCGAAGAACCTACCTCCTGGCAACACCCGCTGCTCGTCACCAGGGGACTCCTGAAGAGATGCCGATCGCTGCACCCGCATCCAGATTGGGGTTAGAGCGCGGACCGCTCAATCCCACCTTCATTCTGACAAACTGTACACACGCAGCAGCCCCGATTTCGGACGGACTTCTCCCCGTGGACGCGGCGTCCAAACGCGCCCCGCCGGGGTGTAGTCCGTGGTCTTACCAGCCTCGCCTCACGCCAGAGCCGGACTAAGGACCCTCGGACCAGAATAGTCCGAAGTTCTGATCGCATGCCTGCCAGGCATGACGGACTACGAAAGTCCCATTGCCAATGGCCGCGCGCACTTCCCGGACTATCGTCTCTCCCGGCTCAGAAAATCGCTTCCAGCTCATTTTGAACAGCCACGTTCCCAGCCCAACACCAGCCCTCGCGCCCAGGCCAAACGCGCACGCGCGCCCTGGTAACCCAGCCCTTCACAAAGAATCCGCGCCAGATCGGGCATTACAGCCAGGCCGCGGGTTAGGGCGCAGGTTATCCACACAGGTTATGTCGAGTGCCCTTCACGCCCGGCCCATGTTATGTCTACATGTGGATAACTGTCGTGAGGCGGGGGGGGGAATGACCGTAGGGATGTCATGGTCCGGCGACAAGCGGGGCTGGCGCGAGAAGAGACGAAGGGCTGAGATCTGGAGAGGTCCAGCGAAAAGGGACAATGCGATGGATCGAGGATCGACAGTCCGAAGTCCGCACCAGGCGGGCCGTTCCGGAATGCCACTGGACGAAAGCCGTGCTGCTAGCGGACGGCGTCTGGACGCCGCCCGCTGGAGACAGGTTGCCTAGGTTCCGGTGGCGCGCTGCTCCTCGGGGCAGGGAATACCCTTCACCACGCGCACTTTCTTGACACGCTTACCACTGGTCATGAGGACACACAGGCTCAGATCTTCGACGCGCATCTCGTCCCCAACGTTCGGGATCCGGCCCAGGAGATGGTACACGAAGCCGCCGACGGTATCGAACTCCTCCGCATCGACGTCCACATCAAACAGCTCGTTCAGCTCGTCGATGCTTGCGCGCCCGTCGATCACGGCCTCGTTCTCGCTGATGCGCTCGACGGTGGATTCCTCGTGGTCGTACTCGTCCCGGATCTCGCCGACGATTTCCTCCAGGAGATCCTCAAGGGTCACCAAACCGGCGGTTCCGCCATACTCATCGACGACTATGGCCATGTGGACGCGCGACTGCTGAAACTCACGCAGCAGCTCATCGATCCGCTTGCTCTCGGGCACGAAATGGGCCGCGTGCAATAGGTGCTCGACCTCAAAGCTACTGCCCGGATTGCGTAGGAAGCGCAGGAGATCCTTGGCGTAGAGGATCCCGATGATGTTGTCCAGGTTTTCCTTGTAGACCGGTATGCGACTATAACCCAAGCTCAAGGCCAGATCGACCACGTCTTTCAGGGACGCGTCGACGGCGACGGCTACTATGTCGATCCGTGGGACCATGATCTCATGGACCACGGTCTCTTCCAGATCGAAGATGCCGTCGATCATGTCTCTTTCGCCTTCCTGAATGATGCCCTCTTCCTCGCTGACGCTGACCAGAGTGCGAAGCTCCTCCTCTGTGACGAGCGGAAGCACCCCGAAGCCTTTGCCGAATAGCGGCGAAAGCGCACCAATCAGCAGGCCGAGAAGAGCGACGAGCGGCTTGAGCAGCAGCGCCAGGAGGGCCAACGGCCGGGCCAAAGACAGGGCGATGGTCTCGGCCTTGTACGACGCGATGGTCTTGGGCGCCACCTCGCAGAAGATCAGCACCACCAGGCCCATCCCGACGACCTCGACGGCCCAGCCCCACTCCCAAGACAGATGCTTGACCGTGAGCAGCGTGGCCAATACGGCCGCCCCGACGATCGAGAGACTGTTGATGACCAGCACTGTCGAGAGGAACGTGCTGGGATGCTCCAGCAACGCCTTGACGGCCTGGGCCTTGCGTTCCCCGCTGTCCAGCAGGTGCCGCAGACGCAGGCGGTTGAGGGAAGTGAAAGCGGTCTCGGCGGCGGACGCAAACGCCGACAATGATAGGAAAAGGATCAGAAAAAGTAGCTTAAGCCAACTATCAGAATCCAATACTGCTTACCTCGCTGAGAGAGACCACACGGCCCGCGCTGCCGCTTATCGACGTCTGGCCCGGCGAAGTCCTTACCTGCTCTCCTCGTTCTTGATCCGGGCGGGCACGCCGAAGACGGTCGAGCCCGGCGGAACGTTCCGTGTGACAACTGATCCAGCCCCCGTTTTGGCGCCTCGGCCCACTTCGACTGGCGCAATCAGGAGAGTGTCGCTGCCGATAAAAACGTCGTCGTCGATGGTAGTCGTCCATTTGTGCACGCCGTCGTAGTTGCACGTGATGGTGCCGGCACCCACGTTCACCCGTTCTCCCAGCTTCGCGTCGCCCAGGTAGCTGAAGTGATGCATCCGCGTGCCCGTACCCACCTCGCTCTTCTTGATCTCCGCGAAGTTGCCCAGATGCACCTCACGCGCCAGATGCGCCTCGGCCCGCACGTGGCAGAAGGGTCCCATGCTCACCTTGTCATCGAGCGTGCTGCTCTCCACAACGGACATAAGCACACGACAATCGTTCCCCAGCACGGAATCGGCAATCACGCTTCCGGGTCCGATGACACAGCGCTCGCCGATGCGCGTGACACCACTAATGGTCGTTCCTGGGTGGACAACCGTGTCACGGCCGATCTGAACGTCGGCATCGATGAAAGTCGAAGGCGGGTCCACCAACGTGATCCCCTCCAACATGAGCCGCTCGCGCACCCGCTGGCGCAGGACCCCCTCGGCCACAGACAACTGGATGCGATTGTTGATGCCAATGGCCTCGGCCGGGTCAGACGCGACAACATCGGCCACACGACCTCCCTCGGCCCGGATGGCCGCGATGACGTCGGTCAGATAGGCTTCGCCGGATGGCCCCAGCGGAATGCCAGGCAAAAGGCGCCACAACACACGCCCATCGTAGCAGTAGACCCCCGTGTTTATCTCGCGGATGCACCGCTGCTCAGGAGTCGCCTCCTTCTCTTCCACAATTGACACCACGTGCCCCTCTGCGTCGCGGACGATCCGCCCGAGACCGGTGCAGTCTGGCGGGATGGCGGTCAACAGTGTGACCGCGGCTGCGCTCTCCGCGTGCCGTCTTAGGAGCGCCTCGACAGTGTCGGAGATGACAAGCGGGGTATCTCCACAGAGCACCAGGATCTGATCCGCGTCGGAAAGCATCTCGCTCGCTTGCAAGACCGCGTGGGCAGTGCCCAGTTGTTCCGCTTGTACGACGGTCTCGGCCCGATCGCCCACAGCCTCCCTGATGGCCGCGCCATCCGGTGGGATCACCACCACGGCGCGGGCCACGTCCACGGCCCGCAACATATCGAGAACGTGAAGAAGCATCGATTTGCCGGCCACCGAGTGAAGAACCTTGGGCAGACCGGATTTCATCCTGGTACCCTTGCCGGCCGCCAGGACTATTGCTGCCAGACCAGACATTTCTCTCTCGCTAGATCCTCATAATGAAAAAGAACAACGAGGATCCCAGACGGCTGCCTACCGGCCTCGCCATCGTCAAGCCACCTCATTGTTCTCTGTGTAGCGTAACAGTCGCCTTCGCTCTCTTGACCAAGCATGCCGTGGTCGTCGGCTCCTATCGCCTCATACTACATTGATGTCAAGGCCCGTGTCAAGGCCAGAGCACCCGTGAAAGAGGGCAGTTGCCTGGACCATCGTCGTCACCCCCGATAAGGTCGGACCCGTCAGTCCGAATGCGACAAATGCACAATCGATAGTTGACGGACGGCGGCCCGTGTGGTATTCTGGCGTATACTGATATAGTGTATACGCCATATCGTTGGAGCATTCACAGTGGATGCACGAATAGACGACCCGAGAAGATGTTCCAAGCATCTGTTTCCACTCATCCTGCGGCTCAGCAAGAGGATCATGGATGACGCGGCCGCTCAGCTCCGCCCCTGGGGCGTGACGCCCACGCAATATGGCGCACTCTGCCTCCTGCTGGAGCGCAGCCTCACGGCCTCGGAGCTGGGACGTCTCATGCTGCTCACCAGCACGACCATGACCGGCATCATCGATCGACTAGAGCGCAATGGACTCGTCGAGCGGGGCAGCAACCCTGAGGATCGCAGGCAGAGCCCAGTCATGCTCACCCCGCGTGGCAGTACCCTGGTCAAGCGCCTGAGACTTATCCCGATCGAACCCGAAGGTCAGCTCGAGGAGGGATTGGCCGCTCTTCCTGATGCCGAACGCAAGCAACTGGAGCAGTTGATCATCCGGCTTATGAGAGAGATGGGAGATGGGGAGTTCGTCGAGGCCGCCGAGGCCATGGAGGTCTACATTGAAAGCATGGCGCCCCAACCTCTGCCCTGACTTATGCGCAAGCGCGGAAGCGGCTGCCCCCATTGCAGTCAGGAGGATAGGCAGAGGGTAGAGCTCCAAACTCATGGGAGGACGCAGCAGATGAGACTACCGAAGTTCGAGTATCTGGAGCCCGGGAGCCTCGCGGAGGCTAGCGGTCTGCTCGGTCAGCACTCGGAGGAGGCTCGTCTCCTAGCCGGGGGCACCGATCTTCTCGTGGCGATGAAGCTTCGCTCTATCACCCCACGCTACCTGGTCAACCTCAAGTCCATTCCAGGTCTCGACACCATCAGCGCGTCCGATAGCGAGATCACCTTCGGACCTCTTGTCTTGCTCTCGACCGTGGCCTCGTCCTCGCTCGTGCGTGAGACGCTTCCGGCCCTCGCGGAAGCCGCCTCCCGAGCCGCATCGCCACAGATCCGTGGCACCGGTACCCTGGGCGGCAACATTTGCTTGGATAACCGCTGCACCTACTACAATCAGTCCGATATGTGGCGTCGCCAATGGGAAGCCTGCTTTAAGTACGGCGGCCGCCGCTGCTACGTGGTCAAGGGCGGCAAGCAATGCTACGCCCTGGCCTGCGCCGACACGGTCCCGGCCCTGATGGCGCTTGAGGCCTCGCTGCGGCTGGTCAGCTCCGCCGGCGAGCGGGTCGTGACCCTGGAAGAGATCTTCACCGGCAAGGGCGATGTCCCCACCACCATTCAGCCCAACGAGATAGTGGCCGCGGTGATTGTCCCGCGCCCGAAGCCAGGCTCGTCGTCCGCCTTCCTGAAGCTGGCTCGCCGGGGCTCCATCGATTTCCCGCTCCTAGACGCCGCCGTGGCCTTGCAACGCAATGGCGACACCTGTGAGGACATCCGGATCGCTCTCTCGGCCGTGGGACCAGCGCCGCTGCGCGCCAAAGGGGCCGAGGAGATTCTCCGGGGTCAGAAGCTCTCCGCTGACCTCATTCAGGAAGCTGCCACTCGAGCCAGTAAGGATGCTCGCCCGATCTCAGCCATCGGCACCACCGTGGCCTACCGGCGCCAGATGATCGCTGTTCTGGTCCGGCGTACCCTCGAGAAACTGGACACCGCGGACTAGCCTGATCCTTTGTATCGCTCGGTCCATCGAAACAAACAAGGAGTGCACTATGAAACGCATGATCGAGCTAAGCGTCAATGGCGAGAGCCACACCCTGATCGTCGAAGATCACCGCACCCTGCTGGAAGTGCTACGCGAGTCCCTGGGTCTCACGGGCACCAAAGAGTCCTGCGATCTGGGCGACTGCGGGGCGTGTACTGTGCTAATCGACGGAAAACCGACTCTCTCCTGCCTGACCCTGGCCCTCGATGCGCAGGGCAAGCAGATCACGACCATCGAAGGACTAGCCCAGAACGGACAGCTTCACCCGGTGCAGAAAGCCTTCGTCGAGAAGGGCGCCGTGCAATGCGGCTTCTGCACACCGGGCATGATCCTCACCAGCAAGGCCCTCCTGGACAGCAACCCGCACCCAACCGAACAGGAGGTGCGACAGAGCATCTCTGGCAACCTCTGCCGCTGCACCGGCTACGTCAAGATCGTCGATGCCGTTCTGGCCGCCGCCGAAGAAGACAATTAGCACGTTCCCATCCTCAACGTAGTATAATCCTCAACGTAGTATAGTTGACAATAGCCATATGTGCCCGAGCGCCTGCTGAATCCACGGGTTCAATACCTGATAGAGGATCTCTTCGATGAAGCCGAATCCTGAGTACCAACCACAGACGGCCGCTGCCACCCTCCGAGTCATTGCCAGCGGCCTGGATCCGTGGTTGGCGCTCGGTCAGTTCGTGGACGATTGGCGCGGGACAGACTGTGCTAAGCGACTGGCCATCGTCAGCGAGCCACTCCCCGACGTCTCACCCGAGTACCTCCGCTGGGCTGCACTGTTGGCGGCCGCGGTAGACTGGCTGTGTGCGCAGGAGCGCTTGCCTGCCCCATCCTGGACAAGCCGCCCCGAGTATCGTCTTTCGGAGCCCTGGTTCCTCTACCCCGGCTGGCGCCTACGCGCCTGGCAACTGGCGGAAACGCCCGTGGCTTTCCGAACGCGCAACATCTTCGGCGGGGACCGCATCTTGTCGCGCGTGTAACCTGTCCCACCCCAGATTTACCACTACTTCCCGATCTTATGCTGCCTTCTGTTTTGCTGCCCTGACCTCAACAACTTGCTCATAGCAGACGTGAAGGGTAGTGGCACATTCCTTGCTGCTCTTCAGCAGTAGGCCGGCTAATGAATACCCTGTGGGCATGCTGATAGATGTCAAAGCTTGACACGAGCATCCCCGCCTCAAAGGTAGAAGAAACTTCGCGCCCCGGCGTCCGGTGCTGTTCACTAGCATTGGGACCGACGGGACACATCAGCCGGCCCCGCGTTCGGGGATGGCAGCTGGGAGCCCTGCCTCTCTATCCTTCGGCAGTGTCGCCGAACTTGGCACGAGTGTGCTCATGCCATCTCTTCTCAAAGCTGGATAAGATCGAGTCACTGCGGACCGTGTCTTCTTCATCATCGTGGATTAACCGTATCATCATGGATTAACCGTGGACTGCCCTCGATGTGCTCGATGATGAGCCATTGATAAGACATCGCGGAGATGTTTGGTGGCGTCTGCCAGCAACGCGTTCGCGTGCCCATGCTCGTGTACACAAAGACGTCACCCTCGTGTGCGACACCAGAACAGTAAGGTTGAGCTCAATCGCATGGTGCTTGGATCTGGAGCCGACCGTAGCCCTGGCGTGATCGATCTCCGCGGAATCAGTAGGATCCTACTCACAGACCGCGTGAGAAGGTGAAGAAGGAGTGTTTGGCATGGTGCCAGTCTAGCTACGCCATCGACACAGTACACGCACCGTTGAAATTCCACTGGAAGGGAGAACTACCATGCGTAGGGGCGTATACTTGGTCTTGATCGGTTTGCTGTTGATGGTCTCCACCCTAGCTCAGGAGATCAACCCTGGACTCGCGGCAGACCCGCCGGACCAGGGGCGGCCCACGGCGAGGCACCGAGCGCCGACGCCCAATGGTGCTAAGATTTCGCACCTTAACAAGTGGAGCAGATGATACCTCCGGCTGAGTGCTAACATGGTAGTATATCCCGACCAAGGAGCATACCACCATGGTGACCGCA
>SCTZ01000074.1 GCA_004297765.1 Chloroflexota bacterium
CTCGCATACCATGTCGCCGAGCAATCTCCAGAGCCGCGTCCAGATCCGCGAAGAACTGCTCGTCCAACCCGGTCACGCGGCCATCCTCGCCAAAGTCGGGGCTGTAGCGCCCGTCGCTGAAGAGCCTCCACTTGACGATGCGCACGCCCGCGTCTGACATGGCCGCGAAGTCCGCATCCACCTCGGGATAGCTTCCGGGGCTGCTCACGCCGGAATGCCCCCAGGCACCCGTGCCGAAGTCCTGGTAGCTCTTCCAGGGATAGTTCACCCCGACCCAGAAGTAGGGGTTGCCGTCCACATCCAGATGGCCGCGATCGGGTTGGAGAAACCGTGGGACGACGAGGGCGGCCACGAGCAGGATGAGGACGGCGCCCACAATGATCCAGCGTCTACGCTTCATCTTGCCTGCTCTCGTTAAGCGCTTGCCTTCATGCTTCCAGCTCAGTGCGCGCTGGAAGCACAGGGATTCTCCTGGATCGTGCTTCTGGAGGGCGTCTCGACCTGTCCATTGCGCAGCGAGACCAGGCTCAGACCATCAAACCACTTGACCAGCGTTCCGGATACATCGAACAAGCCCACGCTCACCTTGTAGACGTGTCCATCCAGCACGGTGGGAAAGCTGGCCGTTATGCGACTTGCCTCGCCAGGACGTGCTGACAGCCGTTGCCCGGACTCGAGTTGTACCTCCTTGTCGGCCAGATCGTTGAGATACACCTTGACCGTGTGTTGTCCTCCATCGCGTATCGCAAGGTCCAGCTCCACGCTCACTCCGGATCGCGTGCTCCCCAAGCTCAGGTTCTGATAGGTGTAAGGCTGCGGCACCAGGGCGGGATCGTCTGCCGGGAGAGGCGTGCCCCCGGAGATGTCCACCTCTCGCCACGCGGAGCGGGCCCAGTCCGCGTATTGCGGCTGCGCTCGTGACCAGGCTCCAAAGCCATCGCCACCCCAGTAGCTCCAGGCGAATGCGCCGGCCAAACCCTGACGATAGGATGTTGTCAGCGCCTGACCCAGGCTGATCTCTTCGCTGTCCACGGGGATTTCGCCCAGCACGACCGGCCTGTCCAACTCATTGCGGCTGAGCACGGTTTCGAGCGGCTCCCAGGGAGCCATCCAGTCGTACCAGCTGAAGCTGTAGTAGTCCAGTCCCAGCCCCGTCCAGTTGCGCATGTTCGACGGCCGGTTCGATTCCACCGTGGTCAGGGCACCGGCATACTTATGCACAGACCATACCACGTTGCGCACCATCGAGCGGACGGATATCAGCGGCACCTGCCGCCGGAAGTCGCCGTCGTTGTACAGACCCGTGATGCCCCACTCCGGCTCGGCGATGATCTCATAGGCCAGCACACGATCGTTTCGACCGATGTGCTTCAGCAGCGGCACGACAGCGTTGTCCACCAGGGAGGCACGATTACGTCCGCTCAAGAGCGTGTTGGCATGCCCGCCAATACGCACGTCGTTAACCGAGCAATCCGTCGTCCAGAACCCGCTGGCGAAGAGGGTGAAGACGAGGAAGAGATCATGCCGGCGCGCCAACTCCAGGGCCGCGTCCACATCGGGAAAGAACTTTTCATCCAGACCGGTCACGTAGCCGCTATCGTCGAACTCAGGGCTGTAGCGACCATCGTTGAAGATCCTCCACTTGATGATCCTGATGCCTTGCGCATGCATGTTGGCGAAGTCCGCGTCGATCTCAGCGAAAGTTGTGGGATTGCTCACACCGGAGTGCCCCCAGGCGCCGGTTCCAAAATCCTGGTAGCTTTTCCACGGATAGTTGACGCCCACCCAGAAATAGCTGCGCTCACGAACCTGCAACCTATTGACCGATGGCTCCAGGATCGGCTGAATCACGAACAACCCCAGGAGTACAACAACCACACTCAACAAGGAATGATGGAAAGATGGCTTTAACCCGGTCACGTCGTCACCTCCAAAGCCATCCACGTGGGCCGGTCGTCTAAGACGACTAGCAGCACGGCGAACGATCAAGACATGCGGCACCGATGCGGCAAACGGGCTGCATTCACCGAAGAACAGGACATGCAAGTAACGTACCAGTCCGCACGCGCCCTGTTTGTGGCACGTGGCATGCTGGAAGCCGAACCAGCGGATCAATCACTCAGAGAACTGTCGTAGAGACAGTCTGAGAAGCCCTAGTGATGTCGATGTCCCCGCGGGAATCATGGACGTTGGTCTAGCTGTCTCTTTCAAACACCCTTCAGGAGGATCTACTATGTATCTAGCCGTCCACGCGGCGGCGGGGGTGGCCATACACCGCTCGGTAGGTCGTGTGGGAATACCTCTAGCCGTCGTGAGCCATCCGGTCCTGGATCGACTTCCGTACTGGCACAACATGCCCGCGGTACTGCCTCTGGAAGTGGTGCTCAACGTCTTGGCCATCGGGCTGCTGTGGCACGCGGCTCGCAGGTACCGCTTGGGCTTGCTGGCGGGGATGGCTATGGACGTCGAGCAGATCGGGAAAGGCCTTTGGGGCTGGCCTACCCCGCTGCACGAGTGGTATTGGAGAGCGCAGTGGCTAAGTGAGCCGTTCTGGAGTGTGCTGGTACAAGGCGCGGTCGTGCTACTGGTGTTGTGGCCGTTCGCTCGCCCCGCGATGACGTCCTGGCTGCACGGCGCAGCTTTGCTGGTTCACCAGCCGCGTGAGCCGTTTGATATCAGATAAGGAAGCCCTACAGCGGAGAGACCACGTACCTTTCAGCCTACCTTGCCAGAGGCATAGCGCCTCTTTGTTGTCTCACGGCCGCCTGTGCATGTAAGATTGAATTGAAGATCCTAGCGAAGAGACCAGCAACGGTCAGAGGGAGCTATCGATGAAGGCGCTGCGTGTGGTCGGCTCTGTGATCCTTGGCACGTTTGTCACTGTTGCGCTGATTTTCGCCGTGACCGCCGCGGCCTATCCGACTCTCCTGAACTCCGCTACCCCCAACCCCTGGCTGATCGTCGTGACGATGCTTGCGGCCTGCAGTATTCCCTACTTCTTCGGGAGTATCGTGACTGGCTATCTTGCGCGCAACAACGGCTGGAAGCTGGCCGGCGTAGTCTACCTGCTCAGCGCGGTCTACTTGTTCTTTGCTTTCCTGCCTGTCCCCGTCGCCGATACCATTCTGGATACTATCCTGACCTTCGCCATGGCCTATGTCCTGGCCCTCATGCTCAGCATGTTCGGCGGCATGTTCGGTCAACGCGTCTATTCGCATCGGCAGCGCACCCGCCCGGTCGTTCCTTTCGACGTTGATGCCAAGCCGGTGGACGCCGGCGCGCCTGAGCAATAAGCAGCCACCCTCACCTGGCATGTCCCGCGCCAGGTCGCGGACCTCTTAGCCTATCTGCTGGGGAGATCATTCGCCACATCTCCGTCATCCGGCGGGATGCCCGAAGTCGGATCGGTAGGTTCGGACCCCAAGTCCGCTTCCTGGGGCGGCTCTGTCTCCGTTGGAACCTCCTCCGGAGCTGCGCTTGAAACCGTCTCATCGCTCGCGTTGAGCGCCTGAGCTTGCACTGGGTTAGGAAGTAGAACTCTATAGGGCACATCGCCCATTTCGATGATATCCACTGTGCCGTAATTCTTCCCAATGGCTTCCAGAACCGATTGGGGATAGAAATGCGCTGTGAGGACCACCAGACCAAAATGCTGCCGGTTGAGCGCATCGACCAGCCAGCGCTCATCCCACTGCCCAAGTTGACTGAGATTGAGAAGCTGGCTCGGATTGCCGATGATGGGTTTCCGGTCGGCCAGTGCGAAGGACGACTCCTCCAACAGCACATCTCCCTTGCTGCGATCCACGTACCCCACGATGCACCAGCCAGCGGCCTCGTCTCGGGCCGAGGGGGGCTGTCCGAGGACGCTCTGCTGAAGACCGCGATCAACCAGTCCCCACTTTGTGCCATCGTAAGGACCATGCCACAGGAGCGGCATTTGCAGCAAGAGCAAGAGCGGTAAGACTGGTCGCAGCCCAATCGACAGGTTGGTCCGAAGCTGTCCGAGTGTGAGGCCGGCCACGATACAGGTGGCCACAACGGCGTTCAGAAAGTAAGATTCACCCGCGCCCCACTTGCCAGCACCGGCGGCCATTCCAATGGAGGTGAGCGCGTACAGATGATAGATCGTCAAGCGGCGCTTCCACAAGGCAAGCGCGATCCCCAGGGTGCTTAGCCCCAGTAGCAGGCCGTGGATCTCCAAGAAGTTGAGATAATATCGCTCTGCTTGCCCCCAGTCGAAGGGGTTGATGTTGGCCGCCACCACGTTGAGATAGAACTGGCCTGCCGACTGTTGGTCCAGAAGGTAGAACGTCCCGCCTCCCAGAACCGCCAAGATGATCCCGACCACGAGGGCGCGTCGCCAGCGACACAGAAGCAAGTATAGCAGGCTCGCCGCAACCGCATCCACGGCGGTCTGTTTGGTGTAGAGGGCGAAGAGCAGAAAGAGAACCCCGAGGGCAAGCCAGCGCCAGCGCAGCTTTCCGGTGCAATAGACGCCCATCAGCGCGAAAAGGGCCATGCTGGGGTTGACGCGCGCCAACGGCGTTACGTGGTAGACGTATGTGGAGGCAAAGAACGCCAGAGCCGCGGTCACGCCGATCACTCGGCTCCTGGTTCGTCGAGAGACGATGGCGTAGATCAAGAGGCCGATCATGCAACTGGCCACCACGGAGATCAGGCGACCGGCAAACAGCGACGGTCCTAAGAAGCGGACTGCCAGGGAAACCAGTACGGAGTAGAGCGGCGGATAGTTGGAGGAATAGAAGGGATAGAGGCTGTTATCGTTATAGATCCAGCGTCCCTGCCCGAGCAGGATGCCGCTGTAGACGTCGTAGCTCTCTCCCTGATCGTAGTCGAACGGAAAGTGCAGCAGAGCCTCGGCATACGTCCAGTAAACATATAGATAGAAGAGAAGCACCGCCAACGCCAGAAGCCAGAGTAGCCCCGACGCTCCGCGCGCCAGGGCCGTCAGCCATTTCCCCATAGATGGCGTCTTCTGTCCTCCTGAAAGAATGCTTCAGCCGCTCGATTGTACCATCGTTGGGGGGCTGAGGACTAGAGGCTGGGGGCTGAAACCGGATCCCTAGCCCTCAGCCGGCCGGCCAAACTCGACATTGTCGGCTCAGCGGATGTATAATTCTCTTTGGTCGAAGGTGACGATGACCCCCGCTCTTTCCCACTCCCCTGGGGCGGGCTGGACTACGTCGGGCCGTTTGCGCCATGCGACCGAGACGTTTCCGGGAGGTCGTCATGGCGTACGAAGACAAGACCCTCACCTGTCGCGATTGTGGCAACAGCTTTACTTTCACTGCTAATGAGCAGGAGTTCTACGCCCAGCGCGGATTCACGAACGAGCCGTCGCGTTGCCCCGACTGTCGTGCGGCCCGCAAGCAAGCCCAGGGCGATCAGCGCGGAGGCCGGCACGACCGAGCGCCTCGCACCATGTATCCCGCGACGTGCGCCGCGTGCGGCGCCCAAACAGAGGTGCCTTTTCTCCCGCGGGAGGATCGTCCCGTCTACTGTTCCGATTGCTACCGGCAGCACTCCCCACGCCGCTAACTCGTCATCGCACTGGACGGTGATCGCGTAGCAGCCACCCCTAGCCTGGCTGCTCGCCCGGTAGGTGCCGCGCCCGCGGGCTTCGCCCGTGGTTAGAGACAAGTCTGCTGTCCGTAGGGACGGCGACGCGACTGGGATAGCCCCTCTATGGGAATCGCGCTTCACGACAGGTTGGGGCCGGGCGGAGCGTCTCGGCTAACTCCCAATCTCCTGCCTTCGCACAGAACAGAAAGGATTAGTGTTTGTCAACTGTTTCAGACGCAGCCAATGTGATTCGATCCGCCCGGGCGGAAGAGGGCGAGGAATAAATGCTAGAAGTACGGCTACGCGAAGGCGAAAACATCGAAGATCTGCTGGGACGCTTCCGCAAGATGGTACAGCGTAGCGGTTTGTTGCGCGAGTTTCGCGCGCATTCGCGCTTCATCTCCGCCGGTGAGAAGGCTCGCGCCGCGGCCCGCAAGGCCGCACGGCGCAGACTGAAGCGAGAACGGCGCACTATGTCTCCTGGCAAGCGCCACTAGTCCGTTACATACTGAAGCCATGAAAACTTCAGGAGGCAGGCTCGGTCCGGCAGCAGCCCTGACCGAGTCTGTCCCCTCCGTGTGGTCTCTGGCTTCTTCTCTATACTTCTATACTCTCTTGGGGTGGTAGGTTCGACACGATCTCCAGTTGGCCAGGCGAGGTAGCTCGAGGTGGAGGCTATGATAGCATCCGTTATACCGCTCTCACGCCGGGTCGTTTGGATAGTCTGCAATCCAGCGCACGAAGGGGAAGGAAGGGCCCACACTCCGCAGAAGGGCAAGGTCGGCGGTCCACAGCTCGCATCCTAGCTTCTCGGCCAGCGCCACGTAGAGGGCATCGTAGATCGTAGGAAGTTGGTGGTCGCGTGCCAGAGCGAATGCGGCGGGATAGAGGTCGGCCGCCTCACGTGGCTGCACGTCCATTCGCAAAAAGAGCCGGACGGCTCGTTCGGCTGCCAGGGGGTTGAGCCGTTGGGGCCCGTCGCCGCGCTGGGTTCGGCGGTAGAGCGCATTTAGCACTTCGCCCGCAAAGTGCGGCGGCGCGACGAAGGGCCGCTTCGCAAGCTGTGCTCCCGCATACAGATCCCAAGCTTTGTCAGTATGCTCTTCCCTGACAAGCCACTTCATCGCGACACTCGCGTCGACGACAATAGGTAGCTGGAGCCTCATATCTGCCTAGAGCGCTCCTCTCGGGCCTCACGAATCAAGGGCCAGGATGGAGAGAACGGCACTCCGTTGCGCTCGGCCAGCATCTCTGCTTGAAAAGCCTTGCACGCTTCCATGGCCTCCAGATGTCTCTTGACCTCCTCATCAGTCAGAGGTCGGAAAGCGACCTCGTATCCAGCGGGCGGTTTCTCCTCCGCGGGCATCGTCTCTTCCTTCCCGACTAGTGCAGTTGCTCTAGCCAGGTCCGACCGTCGTATGCGGACATAGCGAGGTCCGACACGATACGCAGGAATGATCCCCTGCTTGAGCCATCGCTTGATGGTCACCACGCTGACCTTGAGAATCCGCGCCGCCTCTGCCATGGTAAGAAGCTCGTCATCTTGGTGCGCAAACATGGAGCCAGCCCCCTCGTGAAAACAATGGACCAACGCACTTGGCATTGCGCTCATATGGTATCATAGCGTGTCACGCGAGGCAAGGAGACGTATTGGTTCGCGGCACTCCTGCATCCGAGCGCTTCTGCATCTATGCTACGTCTTGTCACCCTGCATCAGTGGTATACTTACCGGTACTTTGTTGACGCTGGCGCAGGTCTTGCTGACCAGGTTGGGCGGAGGTGCCGTGATGTCACAACGCCGACCATGCCCACCCGCTCCTGGTCCACTCGAGGACTATGCTGCGCAGTTCGATGACTTGTTTGACAGCCTCGCCCAGCGACGGGGTTTTCGTGAATACCTGGAGGGCTTGCTCTTGCCCAGAGACCGCAACAAGACGCTCACAGCCCTGGCCGGTGTCGAGCCCATCGTGGGGTCCCAACTGCCGTCGGTCCAGCGCCTCCAGTGGTTCTTGTCTGAATCAACCTGGGATGCCGAGACCATCAATACCCGCCGGCTGGAGTTGCTGCTCACTGAGATCCGACCACCCAGCCCCATGAGCAGGGCGTCCTGATCATCGATGATACAGGCATTCGTAAGGATGGCACTAAGACGGCGCACGTCGCGCGCCAGTACCTCGGGTCGCTCGGCAAGGTGGACAACGGTCTGGTCGCCGTCAGTAGCGTCTGGGCCGATGAGCGGGTCTACTATCCCCTCCACGTCCAGCCTTATGAGCCGGTCCCGCGCTTGCCGAAAGGCAAACAGGACCCGGCCTTTCGGACCAAGCCCCAGATCGCGGTCGCGTTGATCGACGCCGCGCTGGACCTGGGCATCCCGTTCCGGGCGATCGTCGCCGATTGCATTTACGGCGAGCATCACGAATTCATCGCGGCCCTCGCGGCCGCAAGCCTGCCCTATGTCGTCAGTCTCAAGCCCTCGCACGGCATCTGGGCCCCGGTCGAAGCGGCCCATACTCCCAAAGAGGCCGCAGAGGACCTGTCCTGGGACGGACCAGAGCAGCCCGGAGACTGGACACCGATCGTGCGGCGCTTCCGTGATGGGCACGAGGAGGTCTGGTGGGCCGCCGATCTCTGCTTTGGTCCGTATGGTCCTGACAAGCCAGTGCGGGTAGTTGTCGCGACGACCGATCCGGCGACATTGCCCGATCTCACGACCTGGTATCTGGCGACACGGCTGCCCCGACCGGGTACGACGCAGGCGACCGATGCCCTGCTCCCGCCCGCGGACCTGACAGAGGTCGTGCGGCTGTACGGCTTGAGAAACTGGGTGGAGCAGAGCTACAAGCAGCCGAAGCAAGAACTGGGCTTTGGCGACTTCCAGGTGCGGGAGGACCAGCCCATCCGGCGTCACTGGCAGTTGGTGTACTGCGCGTTCTCGTTCTGCTGGCAGAACTGGTTCCGGCAGCAGGACGCCGCGCGTGGAGAACCGATGGAAGAGCAGCTCTCCGGTGCCTCGGCACAACAGCCTGATGAAAGCCCGGCGGTCGCCGACGGGGGAAAAAAAGGAGCCCGTCGAGGCGACAGAGATGGGCGGAGACGAGGACCATCCGCTCGTCTCCTGGCCGGTGACGCTCCGGCGCGTGCGGGCCTGGCTCGATCCCTGGATTTTTCTATGGCGTTGCTGGCGGGCGTGGTCCGACGCGCCCCCGCCGCCGCAGCTACAGGCCCTGCTTGATTCAGTCCAGATGGGTAGACCGCTCAACCTCTATCTCCGGTATTAACAAAGTACCGGTAGAAGGATGCGGTGTCGGAGATGCGATCCGCTTACGTGAATCCAATGTATGCACCATTCATCGCCCCCATCTACACTTGCCCCGGATTCGAATCCCTTCCCAGGCTGGGAGGTAGTATGTCGAAGGCAGGCATCATGGTGCACGAGACAGCACACGTGGCACTGCTCGCCTTGTTCGATATATATGGCGAGAAGAACTCCAAGGCCCTGCGTACGACCTGGAAGGCGATCTGGAATGCGGAGAACTACAGGTTGCTGGCTGAAAAGGCCTGGACGCCGTGAGCGAGGTCGCTCGCACTGCAGTGGCGTGACTATGGCGCATGTTTGGCGCGTTTGAGGAAGACGGTCAGAGCCTTGCGGTTGCGACGACGGACAAGCCGTACTGCGTGAAGTGCTGGTCAAAGGCGAAGGCAGAGGAGATACCAAGCCGCTCCATCACGGCAGAGCTCGTCGCGTCGGTGAGAGAGAATTCCTTGTCGTCGTACCGTGAGATGATGTCGCGGGCGCGCTTCTCATCTTCGAGACCGACGCGAACAATCGTCATCGTGCTGCGATCGATCTCCTGAAGAACACGCCAAGCGACCGTATGTCCTCGCCGTACAAGAAGCAAGGCGTGGGTTTCAGCCAGGACAAAGTTCGTGGTGAAGAGCCGCCAACGTTGGGCAATCAGGCGCTGGGAGATGGCGCGAGCTTGGTCGTGGTTATCATCACGAGGGTCAGCCAGGGCATAGTGGGCCGACGTATCGAGAAAGACAGAGGAAGAGCGAGATTGGCCACGCGGGCTCATTTGTGGGTGGAATCGTAGGCATCGGACAGATACTTGTGCTTGTTTCCCGACACGTCCGTCACCCCATCGTCTGGTCCAGCGGCCATGCCAATAATGCTCCAGAACGGATCGTCTGCGCTCGTCGGACGGCCCTTCGAGTGTGGCTTCCTTGCTGCCCGCTTCAGTGGGCGCAGAACGGCCACATCCTCGCCTCCCTTGCTCAATACCAGCGGTTGCTTGGCGCTTCGCACTTGTTCGGCAATTCGCAGGAGTTCGCCTTTCTGGCTGATATCGATGTGCTTGAGTCCTTTTGGCATCCTTGTTTACCTCTCCTCTTTTGGGACGGGGAAGGTATACCGCCTGTTGCCGTCGAGAGAATTATAGCGCACGACGCAGTGTTGCGTCACTAGAATCGGCCGTCACCTGGATTCCCCGCACAGAAAAAGAGGGGGCCGGATAATCCGGCCCCCTTTGCACTACCTAGGGTAGCGCCAGCTACATGATCGGGTCCATGGTCAGGGCCGGGTGCCCCGTGGACTCGAGGTGGGCCAGCAGCTCATCCACCGTAGTGGCAATGCTCGCGTCGGCGATCTTGTCCAGGAGATCCGGGCAGCCCTCGCGCTCGAAGACACCCTGCAGGTCGTCCTTCATGGACTCCTTCAGCACGCTGGAGAGCCAGACCACACGCTTGATGCCGCCCTCTTTGGAGATGAACTTCTTGCTGGTGAGGAAGAACTTGCCGTGGCCCATCAGACCCGGCGTCTGCATACCACCGCCAGCCATGCCGGCGAGGGTCGAGAAGGTCATGCCCGCGGGGGTCATGCTCGGATCCTCGCGCGAGACGATCATCACGCCGTTGGCCTCGGGGATGACCATCATGATGCACTCGAAGCAGCCGCAACTGGTCATCGGGGCGTCCATGATCGAGTAGAGCGTCATGCGCTCGATGGAGCGACCCGTGTTCTGGTAGACGAAGTCGTTGAACGAGCCCCACTCGCCGGTCTCGGTCGAGATCGTGTCTTTCTTGGCGATCGGCTGGTTCGGACCGGTCGGGTTGATCTCGTAGGAGGCCTTGCAGTCTAGCCAGTTGTAGGCGCCGCAGAGGCCCACGCGCTCGGGGTTGATGACGCAGACGTGGGTCGGGGCGAAGGACTGGCATAGCGTGCAACTGTAGAACGTGTCCACCGACTCGTCCGTCAGGCTGGCGGCACGCGTGTTGCGCTCCTGGAAGGCCGCGCGGGCCTTCTCCCGCATCTCCAGCACCTTGTCGCGCTCGGTGTACAGCGTGACCTGGACCTTGTCGACGATGGCGCCGAAGTCGGCGTGCAGCTTGGCGTACAGGATATCGCCGAAGTGGCGAGCGCTGAAGCCCTTGCCGGCGGCCGCCTTGCTCAGCCGGATCCAGGTGATGTCGCGCTGTCCCATGTGCTGGACGCCCTCGGCGCCGTTGATGAAGTAGTGGAACTGGCGCTCGAGAACCGGCTCGAAGTCCTGCTGCATCTTGCGGCCGGCCACCTGCACGTGGATGCCCAGCGGGATGTTGGTGCCGGTAGCGGGGAAGTCGGGAAGGTCGGGGCCGATGACCGTGATCTTGTTGTCCTCGACCTCGTCCATGGGCTTGCTCTCGAGGTACTCGAAGCAGACGCCCTTGTTGCCGAACTCGTAGGCCAGGATGTCCTTGCGGATACGCTCGCCCTCGAAGGCTGAGCCGTAGGCTACCGGGATGGGCATCTTGGCGACCTTGACCTTGACGCCGCGGACCTCGATGCAGCGCTGGAGCAGCTTGTCGACGCGCTCCATGTCGTCGGCGCCCGGAATATCGTCGAAGGGCATGCTCACCACGTGCTCGTAGGTGGTGACGCCGGTGGGCAGAATGTTCGGGATGTTAGTGTCGGCGATGGTCGGGAAGCCATAGGTGATGGCGCCCGCCGCGGTAGCGTATTTCAGGTCATCGACCTCGCCGAGGGCGAGGACGAAGGCAAACACGCGGTTCTTGTTGTAGAGCAGTACGTCCTTGGCCTGTCCGGCTTTGAAACCGCCGAAGGTCAGGGCCGAGCGGGCGGCGAAGCCCAGCGCGTAGATGGCGGAGATAGTGTCTGAGCCGAAGGGCACAGTGAAGGTGTTGTAGCCGAGCTCGACACCTTCCTCCAGCAACTGATCGACAATGCCCTTCTCCCCGACCTTGCCGGCCAGGAAGATCAGGATGCCGCGTTGCTGCAGCTCTCGGACGATCTTGACGGCCACCTCGTTGCTCTTGGCTCGTCCGACGATACCCGCGAACCCGGGCATACGACCGTCCACCAACTGAATGCCCCAGGCGCGGAGCTGGATGTCGTCGATCGGTCCGTTGTAAATGAAGCCGTTGGGACCTTTCTCCGGCTGTTGCCCCTCCACGAAGCGGACGCCCTCGATCATCTCTTCCGCGAAGAGCGTCGCGACACCGGCGTCCAGGGTCTCGCCCAGGTAGGGCAGCCAGAGCTTATCCGTGGGCACGGGCGCGAGCATGGATTTGGCCTCTTTCAGAGGGTACTCCATGTCCTTGAGGGTCTCCACCTTGTGCCCAAGGTAAGCGTAGATGGTGGGCAGAAAGTACGCGGTGTTGGTGAACTGGACTGGCGTATCCGGGCCATGCTTGGCCATAGCCGCCTTCCACATGGCATCGGCTTCGTTGACGATGTTATGGGCGCCTCTGATTGCCGCCGTGGCAATGTAGCGTGACATTTTCCGTTCGATCCTCCTATGGTCTAGCGCACGGTCGAGGCTGGGGATTGGGGATTAGGGGGTTGAGGGCTGTCTTTCCGCAGAAGGACCAACCCCTAGCTCCCAGCCCCTGATATCCCCTAGACTCCGGCCGCGGCGGCCTCTTTCTCTTGCTTCTCGAGTTCGCGGCGCATGGCCATGTCGAAGAGCACGCGCTCCTTGGCCTTGTGGATGCCAAGGGCCTCTCTCTTCTTGCGGATGTGGTCGATCACCAGACCCGCTTGCTGGTTGGCCTCCTCCGCGGCGGCCCACTTGCCGCCGTAGCGCTGCTCGTACTCTTCGTAGAGGAACTTGCTGAAGACCTCGCTGCCTGTCACCGGCAGAGACGAGCCGAAGATCGTGTAGACGCCGGAGGCGACGAAATACTCGCCGATGCAGAGAGCCTTCTCATGCATCCAGTCGGGGCAGACACCGGCCGCGGGCAGATCGCTGATGTCGTTGCCCAGCCCACCCTCGGCGACCATGGCCGTGGCGGCGATCAGGATGCGGCTGTTGTCCACGCAAGAGCCCACATGCAGCACTGGCGGAATACCGACGGCCTCGCATACCTCGGCCAAACCCGCTCCGGCGTACCGGCCGGCGGCTTCGGGGGTCAGCAGCCCGCTCTTGGAGACCACGCCCGCGCTGCAGCCCGTCTGCAGGACCAGAATGTTGTTGGCGATTAGCTCTTCTACCAGGGCCAGATGGGTTGCCTCGGACTTGCGGGTCGGCGTCGTGCAGCCCACTACGCCCGCCACGCCGAGGATGCGCCCATTGATGATGTTATCGTTCAGTGGTCGATAGGAGGCGCGGAAGCGCCCGCCCTGCATGTAGTTGACGTACTCGTGGGAGAAGCCCGCGACGAGGTCCATGCTCTCGTCCGGGATCCGCACCTGCCCGCGCTGCGGGAAGCGCTCGATGCCCAGTCGCACGATCTCTTTGGCAGTCTCCAGAGCACGGGTCTTGTCGAACTCGATGTGGATCGCGCCGGGAATCTTCTGGCGCTCGTCGGTGGTGATGACCGCAGTTTGATAACAGGAGGCCACCACGGGCAGCGACTGCATGGCGCACTGGATGTCCACCACGATGGCGTCCACCGCCCCGGTCAGGATGGCCACTTCCTGCTGGGCAAAGCTGCCGGCCAGGGCGACGCCGTGGCGCATTAGCAGCTCGTTGGCGGAGCAGCACAGCCCGGCGATGTTGATACCCTTGGCTCCCTTGGCCTTGGCCTCGGCGATCAGCTCGGGATCGCTGGCTGCGACGACGACCATCTCCGGCATGAGCGGGTCGTGCCCATGGACGACGATGTTGACTTCGTCTGCCTTCAGCACGCCCATGTTGGCTTTGCCACGCACTGGCGTCGGCGTGCCGAACATGATGTCCTGCAGATCGGTGGCCAGCATGGATCCGAACCAGCCGTCTGCAAGAGCCGTGCGGGAGGCCTGCAGCATGATGTTGCGGTAGTCCTGGTCCGTGCCCATGCCCGTACGGTGCATGAGCTCGACCACTTCGATATCGAAGCCGCGCGGCCAGACGCCCAGTTGGCGCCAGATCTGCTGGCGCTTCTTCGGGGCCCGTTGGGCCATGATGACTTCGCCGTCCTGCTGTCCGAACTCGGCCCAGATCTTAGTGCCGAGCTCCAGGGCGATATCGTTGTCGGCCCGCCCCTCGGTCTTCACGCCATAGACCCCGGCCAGCATGCGCAGCTTGCCAGGGTCCTTGATTCCGTAGTTGGGTACCTCACCCTTCGCCATGCGAACGAAGGTCTTGGCGATCTCCCGCCCGTGGTCGGAGTGGGCCGCTGCTCCAGCGGCGATCTGTCGGGCGAAGTAGCGCGCTGCCATAGTCGAGGAGGTAGCGCCGCAAACGCTTTGCTTCGCCCCCTCGTCCTTTGGTAGTAGGCGGCACGGGCCCATATGGCAGTGCTTGCAGCAGGTGCCATAGTCGCCGTAGGGGCAGGGCTTGATCGTTTCACGACGATCGAAGGCAGTGGACACACCATCGGCCTTGCCCTTCTCCAGAATCTCGTCGAGGTATGAGGAGTTCGTCGTTAGTTGCTCTTTTTCTCTGCCATCTCCCATGGTTCTCTGTTCCTTTCGTCCTCCTGTGTTTGCTTCAATCCTCACCCGGCCTTCAAGTCGGGTGCTGTCTCAGGAACCCGGGGCCCACCCACCAAAAACCTATCCGACAGCCATCTCGATCTCATGCCGGGCCTCGCCTGTCGCTTCCCCCATGAAGTACAAGCCGAAGGTCGGCGCTGCCGGACAGGTGCCGGAGCGCGCTGGAGTGAATGACGTAGTTGCTGGGCAGCAAAAAGGGCGGAGAAACCCCTCCGGGGCCTCCCAGCCCCTCGTCAACGGCTCCCAGTCGGCTGATAGACCAGACAGATGGGCGCTCCAACTACTATAACATTCACCAAATTGCGTGTCAATATAGGCATGTACAGGCGCGTGCCGCTGTTCAAGCTGGGAGCCTTGTCAGGAAGCCAAGGAATGCCCATAGCACTGCCGACGGCTGTACCGAAGTAGGCGTGGAACAAAGCGAAACGGTGGCCCAAAGCTTGCGGCGCCAGAGTGATTCGAGAGGTGGTTTGTGGCCCTTTCGAGTAGGAGCTGAGCCCTGCCCCCGTCACCGTGGGACAACCGGTATCCGCAGCTCCCAACCCGCGGAGGCGGGAGAACAGAAGCGTAACATGAAAAGTTGGCTTATCCTATCCACGAGAGTCACCCTGGTGTCTTTGCTGTTGGTCCTCTTCTTCGATTGGAACCCTCCGTCGTTGTCATTGTCTCCACAACTGCCAATCGATGTGGCAGACGCCGCGCAGAACCCGTACGATCTTGGGTTGGGATACTTTCAGAACAATGTCGGCTTATCGGATGATGCCGCCTGGCTGCAAGCAAAAGACGCGGCTCATCTGGCCCTCATTCAGCGCAACTGGCAGGAAGCGGCCAATCCCGGGGGCGCGTCGTACTATGACGCGGTAGCCAGCCAGGTCAGCCTGGCGAGAAGCAATGGGTTGAAGATCTATCTGGGGCTGGACGTGCTATCCGGAGATCGGACAACCCTGCAGCTTCCCGCGGCCCTGCGCGGTCTCACCGGCGGGTTCAGCAACAGCCAGATACGTAGTGCCTACGTCGACCTGGTGCGCAAAGTAGCTGCCGATTTCCAGCCGCAGTACTTCGTCATCGCGGTCGAGGTCAATATGTACAAGGGCAGCAATTCCACTGACTATAACGCCTACAAGAGCCTGTACGCCACGGCCTACAAGGCCATCAAGTCCGTCAGCCCCCAAACCAAAGTAGCCGCCAGCCTGTTGTATTCCGATTTCAACGGTGTCAACTGTATCGACAGTAGCGACAAGACCAGGTTCAAGGGTCATGTTGCCGACTTCAACAACAGACAAAACGTCTCCGACATCTTCGCTGTTTCAACGTATCCGTTTTGCTACTTTACGCCCGCGGCCATTCCCAGCACGTTCTTGAGCGAGTTGGCCCGCTTCTCCTCTCGTCCCCTCTTCATCTCAGAGACCGGTTGGATCAGCGACAGCTATCAGATTACCCCCACCGTCACATTCCAGAGCGACCCGGCGACGCAAGCCGCCTACGTCGATCGCTTGTCCCAATTGACCGACTACGCCAGAGGACGTGGTTACAAGGTCAGCGCGGTGACGTACATTTCGCTTGTGGATCCGGATAGCGCTTACTGCGCGCTCATCCAGCAGATTACTCCTCAGAATGGTTGGTACTGCGTCCTATCGCTCCTGGATGCGCAAGCGGATCAGAAGCCGGCTTTTGGAAGAATGAAGCTATGGAAGGGACGCCTGGGCTAATGGCATAACGTCTCTCCTCACAGTAGGTGCGTGAAGAGCCTCCCCCTCCTCGGCGTTGCTTCAGACCGCCGCGGTCTCCGAAGACCGCGGCGGTCTCGGCGTCGGTCTCCAAGACAGCCGAAGCGAGCATAGCCGGGCTGGTACGGATTCTCACGTACTCTCACGTTGACATTAGTAGAACATATGTGCTAATATTGCAGCCAGAGGAAAGAGGTTCAGATGGGCCGTCCCCTAGCAGGGTCCGCAATCTGGACAGAGTCAAGGCCGGAGGAGGAGAACGTGGAGGAGGAGATCGGCGCGCTTTTGGAGCAGGCTCGGCGCGGAGACCAGCAAGCCCTGGAGGTGCTGGTGGAACGCTATCGCCCTCTGCTGCTGAAGAACAGCCGCCGTGCCCACTGGGCGGGACTCGCGGATGGCGACGATCTGTTTCAGGAAGCGGTGAAGCACTTTCTGGAGTTGCTGCGTGAGTTCAGACCGGAGCGATGCGTCAGCTTTGGCGCCTATATGAAAGCCAAGCACGCTTGGCGCATGGCCAACTACGTACGGCATGAGCGTGGACAATCCGCTCGTGCCCAGGCGCTGGACGAGCTCGCAGAGGAGGTGCCCGACGGCCACGACCCGTTTCATGGCATGGCAAACGTCGCCGTGCGAGAGTCCCTGGCATCTCTCACCCGACGCCAGCGAGAGGTTCTCTGGCGCTACCATGTGCTGGGGCAATCGGCTGAGACGATCGGTCAATTCATGAACATCGGCATCCGTGCCGTGCACGGACTCAAGCGGCGAGCTGAGTTGCGACTGCGCGAGCTACTGCACAATTGAGCTAGGCCCGCAGGTACAACTCACAACCAGTACTCCAGGGCCTTGACTGCATTCTGTCTACCACCTAGTATATGCCTGATCCTATAGGCGAACTCTGAGTCGATTCGTACTCTGACACGATCCCGACGAAGAGTATTTTCGTCACCTGCATAGTCCTCCTAGTAGTACAACGTGACTTTCTTGTCATGAGTCCACTGAAATAAGGTCGGAATCACGGATGCCGGCGAGAACATTCCCCACTGAGGCTTCCCATAGACGCCAGAATAGGGATGATGCCCACGGAATGGGCTGTTTCTTGGGGTGTTTGCCCCACCGGCTCCGACCCAACCACCTTTTTTCAGAGGACTCTTGTCATTCTGAGGCGCGCACGCCGAAGAATCCGTACCCCAGGGGCGCGGATTCTTCGCGCTGCGGCGCTCAGAATGACAACGGGACGCCGAAATCACGTTGTAGTACTAGAATCAAGGGGATCAATGATCTCGGGCTCGTAATCTGGCTACCTGTCCTGGGGGTTACTGGTGAAACCGACCCAGATGGCGGGTCGGTTTTTGTTTAGTGAAAACATTGGAGGGGTAACCGGTCGGATTGATTTGCGGATCTGGGTCCAGAGGGGGTATTGACAAGGGCTCTACGCAAGATTACACTGGCGCCACCAAGCACAAGTCTTTTTGGCGGGATCATCTCCGGCAGAACAAGCTGAACTTGTCTTATTGGCTCCTATGGGCAGCCACGATTCGAGGCGCTATCTGACCGTTGCCCAGTGCTTGGTCACTCGTACACCTCGGGAAGCTGAGAGTGAAACCGACCATCTTGCGAAGGTTGGTTTTGTTTTTTATCTCCCGACTGTCTGGCTGGGCCAGGGGTAAAGGTCTCGTATCCTGACTGAGCTAATCG
Source organism: Chloroflexota bacterium (assembly GCA_004297765.1). Lineage (GTDB taxonomy): Bacteria > Chloroflexota > Dehalococcoidia > FW602-bin16 > FW602-bin16 > FW602-bin16. The sequence goes on from SCTZ01000074.1 coordinate 17,920, forward strand.
CGCCCCCAGGAACGCGCCTCTCTGAAGAGATCTTCTCTAGCTCCGACCGGACTGTTGACTCGGGCAAGCACAGGGATAGAGCATTGCTCCGCGCTTTGTATCAATCGCTGGCTGAGGAGAGCGTGGGGCATCGAGTACAGTCAACAAAGGTTGTGGGGTGGTAGGCTAGGGAGGGGTTGATGGAGCTACGGCACTACTTGCGCCTGATCTCGGCGCATAAGCTACTGGTTCTTGTCATTACGGTGGTTGCGGCGCTCGCAACTTTAGCGGGTACCTATGTGATCTCGCCCACCTATGCGGCGGCGGCCCGCGTTCAGGTTTTACCAGGGGAGCAGGATTCCCAATCCTGGGTCCTGCGCTCCGGCGACCAGATCAACCTGCCCATGATGCGGGACCCCACCGAGACCTTTACTCAGTCGACCATCGAGTTCATCACCAGTCGTCCCGTGGCCGAAGAGGTCGTACGCCGACTGCACCTGGACAAGCCAGAGCAACCGACTGATTGGATCGACCGGATTCGCTCCGAGATCAGACACTTGCGAAACGTGGCCTGGGACGTCGTGCGCTACGGCGAGTACAAAGTGAAAGACCCCTTCGAGGGCGCAGTCGACGATGTGCAGCACGCGCTCAAGGGCAAACTCGTCAAGAGCACATACATGTTTGAGCTGGTGGCCAAAGCCAAGAAGCCAGACCTAGCCGCGCGGCTGGCCAACACCGCGGTTGACATCGCCCTTGAGCAGGGCACCCAGATTTCGCGCCAAAACTCGCAGGAGCAGCGCACTTACCTCGAGGGCCAGCTACAGAGGCAGCTCGATACGTTGCGTGCGGCGCAAAAGGACATCAACGACTTTCGACAGTCCGATGGCATCTTGAATGACGCGGAGCAGGTCACCGCGCTGGTCCAATCTCGTTATGCCACCCAGGACCAGTATGACAGAACCACGTCTGACCTGGCGCAAGCCGAGGCTCGCCTCGCCGAAGTGAAGCAGCAGTTGGCAGATACGCCCAGCGAGGTGACCGCCGCGACGGAGACGACTGATAGCTCGACCAGCCAGGATCAGGAGCAGAAGGGCACGTCGATAATCGGTGCCAGCACGATTACCACGACCGTCACGAACTCCGGGTCTCAGGATGGCGACACAACGCTGTCTACCAGTGACCCGGGCGCCAACAGCAAATCGACTACAAAAGGCTCCAGCTCCAGCCGGTCCGAAAGCACGCAGTCTGTGCCGTCGTCGACCACCGAAACGACCCAAACCGGCTCTAACTCGACCAGAGCGACGTCAAACTCACGCACGACGACGCCGAATCCTATCTACCAGAATTTGTTGCAGACCAGACTGGATCAGGAAAGGCAAATACAGAGCCTGAAAGTGGCACAGGCGCAGTTGTCCGATAGCCTCCAGGCGAAGGATCGAGAGATCGCCGACTGGATTCAGCGTGACGTGAAGCTCTCCGATCTGCGCCGCGAGGAAACCCTGGCGAAGGAAGCCTATGTGCGGATCAAGACGGCCGTAACGGAGGCCATGGTCTTCGCCGCCCGACCGACCCAACAAATGCGTATCATGGAGCAGGCTGTCCCGCCTCTATATCCCAGCCAGCCGCTGCGCGGTATCTACGTGCTCGGTGCTCTCGCCGCGGGGCTACTGGTCGGCGTGACCCTGTCTCTTTTCATTGAGTATTACAAGATGGCGATCCATACGGCGGTGCAGGCGCAGGAGGTTCTCGATCTTCCCGTTCTGGTGCGGGTTCCCAAGCTGGGGAAGAAGAGGCCGGAATCCAAGCCTGATGCCGACGAGGAGGATGGTCATAGCTAATGGAGATGGGGGCGAGGGCACGTGCAACGTGCCCCTGCGCGTGCTCAGCGTCTCGTGGGGGCACGTTGCACGTGCCCAATGCGAACGGGGAGATATCTTTGTATGAGAGAGGTGCAACATGCCTCTAGTTGACAGTCGACAGCGATCCCGGCCCAGTGGCTTGGGGCTTTTAGGAAGGTTTCCGGGCGGAAACCGAACGGAAATGCGGCAGCTTCAGTCCTTGCAGCGGGCGCGCCAAGCCCTGGAATCGCACAGCGAGCTAATGGGCTCCTGTCGCCAGTTGCGCAACATCCTGCTCTCGTCGTCGGCCGCGAACTACTTCGGTGCCATTCTGGTGACCGGCCTACGAGGGAGCTCGGAGGAGCTCGCCACCACGTGTGGCCTGGCCAAAGCCATGGCCGAGGTATCGACCGCAGGAGTGCTGTTGGTCGACGCGGATTGCCAGCACCCGGTCCTGCACGACCTTTTCGACGTTCCCCTCTCGCCGGGGCTGTCGGACCTGGCCGACGATCAACGGGAGCTCGCCGGAGTCGTCAGACCCATCTCCGATCGGTTGGCCTTGCTCACCAACGGCTCGGACGGCGACAGGGCTTCCCGATTGCTCAGTGTCGACCCGCGGGTCCGATGGTTTGGCGAGGCCCGGGACCGTTATGACTTTATCGTCCTGAATGCACCGGCGTTGCTTTCCAGCCTGACGGCGACCGCTGCCGCGGCCCTGGCAGGCAACGTCGTGCTCATGGTGGAAGCTGAGCGGGATGACGAGCTATCGGCGCGCAAGGCCCGAGGGCTACTCAACCAGGTCGGAGCGCGTATCCTGGGACTGGCCCTGGTTGACAGTCGCAAGTTCTAGAGTTCTTTCACATTGCTCTGACTCAATCTGGGGGACGCCCTGTTCCCTCTCCCAGTGGGAGAGGTAGGTAGCCCCCGCGGCTGAGACGCCTTCCAGTGCGGCGACGGTAGGGCGCCTTTGGGTCAGGCTTCTTGCACGTAGAAGCGAACGGCTCTCGCCGGTCTCCGAAGGTCGCCAGAGGCGACTCTCTCGACCGACTCGCCTCTGGCGACCTTCGGAGACCGGACGCCAAGGGGGGGCACGTCTGTTCCGAGGGTTGGCCGGATACACAATCAGGGGGAAGAAACCTATGTCTCTAGGCGATAAGTTCTGCGGTGTGATCCTGGCGGCGGGCGTTGGCGCGCGGATTCAGCCGCTCAGCTTCGATACGCCCAAGCCGCTCCTCCCGGTCTGCAACAAGCCCATCATGCAGCATCAGATCGAGGAGTTGCGCGCTCTCGGCATCCGTGACTTCTACGTTGTGGTCGGCCATCTAAAAGAACGTATCATCGAGACGTTCGGGGACGGCTCCTCCCTGGGGGTCAACATCACCTACGTCGAGCAGAAGGCTCCGTTGGGCATCGCCCACGCCGTTGCGCAGCTAGAGCGCCACGTCACGCGTCCCTTCGTGATGTACCTGGGCGACATCTTCCTCGTTCTACACGACCTGGAGCAAACCCTGCGGAGTTTCCTGCTGTCGCGTGCCGGTGCCGTGCTGACCGTGCGTCGCGAGGAGGATCCTGAGCTCATCAAGCGCAATTTCGCGGTGATCATCGACGAGTACGATCGCGTGACGCGGGTGATTGAGAAGCCACGTCACGCGCGTAGCAACCTCAAGGGCTGCGGCCTCTATGTCTTCGACCTGGCCATCTTCGACGCCATTCGGCGCACGCCCCGCACGGCCATGCGCGATGAATACGAGATCACGACCGCGGTGCAGATCTTGATCGACGATGGCCATCCCACCTACTGCGCCGAGATCGTAGACTGGGACATGAACGTTACTTACCCCCATGATCTGGTGGTCTGCAACCTGCGCCGACTTCTCAGCTATCCCGAGTCGAGCTGTGTTGGCCGAGAAGTTCTATTGCATCCGCAGGCCTCCATCGAGAACTCGGTGCTGGGTGACGGCGTTGTCATAGAGAATGGAATCCGCATCGCAGACTCGGTGATTCTTCCGCATTCCGTGGTTTCGGCTCGAGATGACCTGCGCGGAGTGCTCATCACTCCGGGCGCCATGTTTCAGTGTCCACCCCAGGCGGTAGGTGTCCGATGAGCAATTACCATCGAGCCCTTGTCACGGGGGGCGCAGGATTCATTGGCTCACACATCGTCGAGAGGCTTATCGAGCGCGGTCTGGAAGTGGTAGTGGTCGACAACTTCAGCACAGGCCGACGCGAAAACTTGCCCGCCTCTGGCGTCGAGGTCCTGGAGGGCGACGTCCGAGACAAATCTCTGATCGAGCGTGCCCTGCGCGGGGTGGATATCGTCTTTCACGAGGCCGCTCGGGTTGCCATCCGCAGCTCCGGGGCGAACTTAGTTCAGGACGCCGAAACGAACGTCATGGGGCTCTTGACGCTCCTCAGCGTCCTGCCAGACAGCACCGTTCGCAAACTGGTCTTCGCTTCCTCGATGGCCGTTTATGGCGATGCTGTCGAGATCCCCATCCGTGAGGATCATCCGCTCGAGCCGCGCTCGGCCTACGGGTTGAGTAAGCTAGCGGGCGAGAAGTACTGTCTCATGGTCGGCGCGATGCAGAACATCGATGTGGTGGTGCTGCGCTACTTCAACACCTTCGGCCCCCGCCAAACTCTCACTCCGTATGTGGGGGTGATCACTATTTTCTCGAATCGTCTGCTCGCGGGAGAGTCGCCCATCATCTTCGGAGATGGCCTGCAACTCCGCGATTTCATTTACGTCGGCGATGTCGCCGAGGCTAACATGGCCGCCATGACCGCCGATGTTCGCGCCGGTATCTTCAACGTCGGGACGGGCCGAGCGACCAGTGTGAACGAGATCGCGCATCTTCTAGGCGAGCATCTGCATAGTGCTATACCGCCAGTGCACGCTCCTCCTCAGCTCGAAGAGCCAAGGAACTCGGTCGCCGACGTGACGCGCACGCGTGCCGTCTTGGGGTTCGAGTCGAAGTGGACGCTGGCAGAGAAGCTACCTGAAGTCATCGCCTGGAACAGCAGCAGGCTGGAAAGCGCGGCGGTCAATCGGAAATGGAATGGAGGCGCAGCGGCGCGCTGAGTACGTTTCAGGCGTACTCAATAAACATCGGAGTGGTGAAAGAGCCGGTTCCTGGGGAGGGGTTGTGTTCGGGGGCAGGTTGGGGAAGAGGGAACACGGGGCGAGGGAAGAAAGACATGAAACAGGCGGTTCTGTCCCAACCTAGCGCAACTGTCAATGCGCCACAGCTCGTCGAGGTTTCTCCGAGTGAGCTCATGGAGCTCTCCTCGGGTGGCAGAGAACGTATCATACAGGCCGCTCTCAGGCGTGCCATCGACGTCATGGCAGCGCTCATGCTGCTGGTGCTGACCGCGCCCATCATGGCCATCATCGCCCTATACATTCGGTCGGATACGTCTGGTCCAGCGCTTTTCAGGCAGCAGCGCGTTGGTCGGGGGGGCAAGCTTTTTACCTTTTACAAGTTCCGTACCATGTACGCCGACGCTCGCCAGCGATTTCCTGAGCTGTACGGCTATCGATTCACGCCGGAGCAGGTGCAGGATCTCGTCTTCAAGCATCCGGACGATCCTCGCGTCACTCCCGGCGGGAGATGGCTGCGCAAGACCAGCCTGGATGAGCTGCCGAACCTTCTCAACCTGCTTCTGGGCAATCTGACCCTCGTGGGCCCGCGCCCGGACATACCGGAGATGGTTCGCTACTATAAGCCAGATCAGTTCTGCAAGTTCCACGTCAAGCCGGGCATCACCGGACTGGCGCAGATTCAGGGCAGATGCCAGTTGCGCTTTCAGGAGACGCTGCGCTACGATGTGGAGTACGTTAGGTCCCGCCGCTTGACGCTGGACATGAAGATCCTGATCGAGACGGTCCTGGCCGTCATCACCCGTCGGGGGGCGTTCTAGTGGTTCATCCACCAAGTCCGTCGCGCTTTCGTAGCGGCGGACCGCCGCGTCCGCCAGGGGTGGGGGAGGGCGCGCCCCCTGGCCCCGCCCCTGGCGGACAGAGCCGTCCGCCACTACGGTTGTCGATTAGACTTGGCGGATGCACCAATCAGTTCTGTGTCCTCGTGCCCTGATGGGCGAAAGGCGGCGATCAGTTGAATCAGTCGGATCGGTCCGATCGGACCGATCCGACTGATCCGTCAGATCCGTCTCGGCCCGTAAGTCGCGGGCCACTAGCATCCATTCGATTCTTGTCGTATTATGTAGCCCGCCGGGCGGAGACCAGGCAGAGACAAAGGAGGAGGGGCAGTTGAGCAGCTTGGACGTGAGCTTCGTTATCCTCTGCTTCAACAACCGCGAGATACTACGCCGCTGCCTTGAGGCAGTGTATGGCACAATCCAGGGGCTCACGTTTGAAGTCATCGTCGTTGACAATGGATCGACTGATGGTTCCCCCGAGATGCTGGCGCGTGAGTTTCCGCAGGTGCGCGTGATCCGCAACGCCACGAATCTGGGTTGGGCCGCGGCTGGCAACCAGGGATTATTGGCCGCCCAGGGCCGCTACAGTGTGCGTCTGGACAGCGATACCGAGGCCTATCCCGGCACCTTTACCGAGTTGGTCGCCTTCATGGACCAGCATCCGGAGGTTGGCGTCGCCGGGAGCAAGTTGCTCAATCCCGACGGGACGGCGCAGGCCACCGGTAGGACCTTCACTACACCGGCGGCCGTGCTGTTTGGACGAAAATCCTGGCTGTCCAAGAAGTTCCCCAACAATCGTTTCTCAAAGCGCTATCTGACCTGCCTTCACACGCAGGGAGATGATCCGTATCCCGTCGATTGGGTCTCCGGCGCCTCCATGATCGTGCGGCGAGAGGTGATCGAGCAAGGGTTGCTGATCGATGATCAGCGCTTTTTCGTCTTCGCGGCCGACTTAGACTGGTGCTACGAGATACGGCAAGCGGGCTGGGAGATCTATTACGTCCCTCGCTCGGCCATCCTGCACAACGAGGGAGGAACCACCAAGCAGCGACGCGACGCGGCTATCATCGAGTTCTACCGCGGGATGTACCAGTACTATCGTAAGCATTTCGTCCGCAACTGGTACGATCCCTCGCACGCGGCCGCTATTGCGGGACTCACGGCGCTTGCCATCCTGGCTTTGGCCCGCAAGCGTGTGGTGCTGTTCACCGCCTGGATACGCGGCACTAAAGCCGGACGCAAGAAAGTAGAGGCAGGTTTGGCGCGATGAGAGTCCTGCTCGTCTATCCCAACATCATTGGCTTTCCAAAAGATGTCTCACTAGGACTAGCCACCCTTGCCGCTGTGCTCAAACAGCACGGACACATGGTGCATCTACTGGATGCGAGCTTTACCGCACTTACCGAGAAGCACATCATCAGTACGTGCAAGGAATTTGACCCACAGTTGGTCGCCATCTCATCCGTCAGCGGCAATCTGCCTCATGGTGAGTACGTGGCGGGAGTGATCAAGCGGCACTTCGATCTTCCTATCATCTGTGGCGGAGTGCACGCGACGGTCGCCCCTGAGGAGACCATCGCTAAGGACTGCTTCGACATGATCTGCGTCGGCGAAGGCGAAATGGCTCTGCTGGAGCTGGTGGAGTCCCTGGAAAAGGGCGAAGACAACACGGCCATCGGCAGTATCTGGTTCAAGCGCGGCGGCCAGGTCATCCGCAATTCGGCCCGGCCGCTTGTCGAGAGCCTGGACGATCTTCCCGCGCCCGATCGAAGCATCTACGACTTCGAGCGGTATCTCAAGTGGCATCATCATCAGGCCGGGTTCCTGTCAAGCCGCGGCTGCCCCTATCGCTGCACCTATTGCATCAACCACGTTTTGCAGGAGGAGTACCGCGGAATGGGCACGTTCGTCCGATTCCGCTCTGTCGATCACCTGCTGACCGAGGTCAAAGACGTCATTACACGCTATCCCGTGAGATCGGTGGAGTTCTACGACGATACCTTCACGCTGAACCGCCAGCGGATCATGGAGTTCTGCGAGAAGTACCCGCGGGAGATCGGTCTGCCTTTCCACATGAACACGCGTGTGAACGTGGTGGACGACAAGTTGCTGCATGCACTCAAGTCAGCCGGTTGTCAGCGCGTGCACTTCGGCGTCGAGGCCGGCGACCCCGAGATTCGGAACAAGATCTTGCGGCGCAACCTCTCCGACGAGCAGATGATACGGGCCTTCGCGGCGGCCAGGGCGGCTGGATTGCGCACTTACTCCTTCAACATGATCGGCGTCCCGCACGAGACACGGGAGACCATACGCAAGACCGTCGAGTTGAACCGTAAGCTCCGGCCTGACTACGTGCAGGTCTCGATCTTCACGGCTTACAAAGGAACGGACCTCTACGAGCAATGCAAAGAGAACGGATGGCTTGACGAGAGCCACGGCATCGAATCCTACTCCACGACCACCAATGTGAAGCACCCGAACTTCACAGTGAACGAGTTGGTCTGGCTCCGCAGGACTTTTGGCTTTCGATGCTTTATCTCTCATCGACCGCTGCGGGCCCTGGCGGACGTTTTCGATCGCACGATGTCAAGCCTGCCATACTACACGCGTGTCCGCTCCTTTCTCATAAGCGGATTGCAGCTCGGAAGAGTGTTGGAAAGGGTCTAGCACAGGAATCATGAATAAACCAAGGAAAGGTAGATTTCTCACCTGGCGCCGGATGCAGAACTACGCTCTGAACCTGTGGGAGAAACAGAGAGGGCAGACGGTACTGCGCTCACGCCCTTTGTTGATCTATAGTGAGAGCACCACACGCTGTAACGCGCGCTGCATCATGTGCCCGCGCAGCAACGGTCCTCTGCCCATCCATGACATGAACATGGAGACATTTCGGCGCGTTGCCGGCGATGTCTTCCCGACGGCTCTCGTCACTTTCATGCAGGGCACGGGCGAGCCATTGATCAGCAAGAACTTCGACGAGATGCTGTCCGTGGCCAAGAGCTATGGGATGAAGGTATCGTGCCACACCAACGGCACCGTGATGACGCCAGACCGGGCCAGGAAGCTGGTAGCCTCCGGCATCAATGTCATCAATTTCTCCGTCGATGCCGTACAGGAGGACATCTTTCAGTCCATCCGTCCCGGGGCGAGTTTGCGCAAAGTCCTGCGCAGCATCGAGATGCTCGATCACGCCAGGAAGGAGTTGCATCGGTCAAACCCTGCCATCGGCTTCGCCTTCGTGGCTATGCGGCGGAACGCGGAGGAGTTGCCCAAGGTCGTGGAGTTGGCCCATCAGGTTGGCGCCCGCTGGGTGATGGCCAAAGGCATCATTCCTCTCTCGCAGAACACTTTCGAGGAATCCCTGCTGCACGAGCCAGACCGAGCCCGTGCAGTGGCCCGCGAGGCTAAGGCTATGGCCGACAAATACCACGTCTCCCTGAGCCTGGGCAGCGAGCTGACCGACCCGGAGGCGTACTCGATCAGCCGGCAGGGCGCCGGGGATGGGCGCGGCCTCTGCCAGGAACCCTGGGAGACCGTCTTCATTACCGCTGATGGCTCAGTGGAACCCTGCTGCATTCTTTATAGCGGCGAGCCGATGGGCAATATCCACGAGCAAAGCTTCGACGAGATCTGGAATAACGAGAAGTATCAGCGCTTGCGAGCGATGCTCTATGCGGGCAAGATGCCCGAAGCCTGTAAGGATTGCCCCACACTCTGGGTACGCCGTCATACGGCCCGCTACTCTCGTGTATTGCTGAGCAGGATCCGCCGTGGTCCACTGGCCTTTGTCAACGATCTGAAGCCACTATGGTCCTGAGCCCGTGCGATCTAGAGCATCGCTTCGCCCTGGAGCCAGGTCCGCGACGCCCGTGAGGCTTGGGCTGTTGTACCGAAACTAGATAGAAGGACCGCGTGAAGATAACCTTTGTCTATCCCGATTTTCTTAGCACGCATCCCGGTTTTCGAGGCGCGTACTACACCGGAATTGGCTCTCTATCGGCCTGCCTGAAAGAACGCGGTCATGCGACCTCGCTCATCCACGTGACCAGATCGCCGCTGGATAGCACTAGCTTCCTTCAGACCGTTCAGGAGCACAAGCCAGACCTGTTGGCGTTCTCGGCCACGACCAACACTTTCCCGCAGGTCGTGCGGATGGCCACGTGGCTCCGCTCGGCCGGGGTGCGGATTCCGACCATCTGTGGCGGCATTCACACGACCTTGTGTCCCGACGAAGCCATCGTGGTGGACGGTCTGGATTTCGTCTGCATCGGTGAGGGGGAGAAGCCTCTGGTCGATCTGTGCGATCGTCTGGAGGCGGGGCAGGACCCCTATACTGTGCCGGGCATCTGGGCCAAGACCAGTGAGACGATCCATCGCAATCCTGCCCGAACTGACTACCTTGACCTCGATTCACTGCCGTTTCCCGACCGGGACATCTTCGACTACCCGAACCTGTGGCATGAGCGGCAGGGCAAAGCAGTTGTCATGGCATCACGTGGCTGTCCTTACCGCTGCACGTATTGCTGTAACCACGCGTTACGGGAGGCCTATGGGGATGGAAGCCGCTACGTTCGCTTTCGCTCCCTGGACAAGGTCATTGCCGAGATCCGAAGTATCGTGGATCGCCATCCCTTCATCCACAAGATTCACTTCGACGACGACATCCTCTTCCTGAACAAACGCTGGGCACAGGAGTTTGCCCGGCGCTACCGCGAAGAGATCGGACTCCCGTATTGCTGCAATCTTCGACCCGATCTGGCATCACAGGAGGTCGTGGATCTTCTGGCCTCGTCAGGCTGCGAAGAGGTGCGTATCGGACTGGAGAGCGGCAACGATCAAATCCGAAACTCCCTGCTGGACCGCAAGCTCGACCGCGATCAGATCGTATCTGCCATCAGACGCTGCCGCTCTTTGGGGATCAAAGTACGCACCTTCAACATGGTCGGCTTGCCGACGGAGACGGCCTCGGATGTCCTGGACACGGTGCGCATGAACGCTTCGGCCGGCGCCAGCCATGTGCAATGCACCATCTTCTATCCATATGAGCAGACCCGTCTGTACGACCTCTGCGAAAAAGAGGGACTCCTGACGGGGAAATCGCTGAGCGATTACTTCTCGGACACCGTTCTGGCGCTTGACACTATGAACCGCAACCAGGTGATCATGTTCTATGAGCTTTTCCCATTACTGGTGTGGCTCTATAAGGGGATCTACGCGTTGCCCGGACCGTTAGCGCGTCTGGGCGATCGACTGGTCAGCAAGATTCTGTCCCATCCCGCGACACCTCGGCTCCTCGGACTGCCGGCGGCTGCAGTGGCCAAGAAGCTGCTCGGTCTGCGTCGCCGAGCCATATACTTCCGCTCGACGGGCGTGCAATCGCCGGTCACCAGCTAGCCCACAAGTTCGAGCTCTAGCGGCCCAAGCGCCCTGCTGGGCATCATCGTTTCAACGGAGGACTATGGAGAGCAGTGAAGATAGCGGTCAGCGCAGAGTTCTCGGGTACCAAGACGGGCGGGGTGGAGACGTACGAGGTCAATACGCTAAGGGCCCTTGCCGCCATCGATCAGACCAACGAGTACCATTTGTACCACACCTGGAAGATGTTGCCTGCGGATCGCATTCAGCAGGCTAACTTCAAATACCATAACCTGGGACCCTATGCGTCCTGGTTACGCGTCTCGACCCTCCTCCCTCTGAGCGTTTCGCTACAACGCCCCGACCTTGTCCACGTGCAGAACGCGGTCGCGCCCTGGTGCCCAAATCCTGTTGTAGCGACCATTCACGACCTGTCCTTCGAGACCAACCCCGAGACCTATCCGGCCGGTATTCGGTCCCGACTGAAGAAGTTGGTTCCGGCTACCGCGCGCAAGGCGGCCGTGGTCATCACTGTGTACCACGTCGTGCGCGAGCAGTTGGTGGACCTCTACGGCATCCCCCGCGAGAAGATCGAGGTGATCCCCAACGGCTGCGCACCGTACTTCCGACCCATCGACGATCCTGCCATCCTCGCAGCCGCCCGGGCGCAATACAACTTGCCAGACAAATACCTGCTCTACGCCGGCTCTATCATCCCCCGCAAGAACGTAACTGGAGTTGTCGAGGCGTTCGCTCGACTGAAACGCAACCATGCGGTCGAAGAGAAGCTGGTTCTGGTGGGTGAGAACCGCTGGGGACGGGGAGAGGAGGTTTTTCGCGCCATCGAGAGGCTGGGACTGTCCTCTGAGGTCGTCGTTGTTGGCTGGGTGCATCCCACCGAGTTGCCGTCAATATATAGCCAGGCAACCGCATTCGTCTTCCCTTCCCATTATGAATCATTTGGCTTACCGGTGGTCGAGGCCATGGCCTGTGGTGTCCCGCCCATCGCCAGCAACGTGCACGCCCTTCCCGAGATTGTGGGACAAGCGGGGCTGCTGGTGGATCCGCTGAACGTGGACGATATCGCTCAGGCCATGGTGCGCATGGTCAAGGAGCCGGGGCTGCGCGACAGATTGAAAGCCGAAGGATTATCCAGAGCTAAGCTGTTCTCCTGGGAACGCGATGCACATGCGACGCTCGCCGTCTATGAGCGGGTCTGCACCAGCCGAACACGTCGGCGCGCAGCGGAGACCACCAGACAATCGGGACAGGGGGCCTATCGAGAGCGGCATAGGGCCGACTAGTCTCAGGATTGAGAGCAAATCGGTCCTTCGTTGAGTGCTCGGCATGGAGGGCCATGGAGGGCTATTGAAGATAGCGGTCAGCGCAGAGTTCTCGGGTACCAAGACGGGCGGGGTGGAGACGTACGAGGTCAATACGCTAAGGGC